>JARGOJ010000101.1:536-14570 GCA_029210225.1 Planctomycetota bacterium | reverse complement strand
TAAGCCTTCTCTTCAAGCTCGTTTTTAACTTTGACCTCATGCCAAATTTCGACGAGCTGAGCATAAAAATAGACGAATGCGACGTCTGGCTCGACCTTCACAGCGGCCGGGATTAAAGGCTGGGACTTTGCGAGAAGCATCGTGTCAAAGCCGCAGAGAGGACAAACCCCTCTTAACCTACACTTCTTACATAGTCAATCATTGTGAAAGGACCCGGCGACATGTTAACCTTTTAATGTGACTTAATCCTTTTAAGCGTCAGCATCCTGAGTATGAGCGAACGCCCACAACCAAGCAATCTCCCGCCTATTCCCCATTTGGGTGGCGCAATGAGAGGTCAAAACCCCACCGAAGGTTGGCCCCCAGGGTCTGTCCTCGCGGGGAAATATGAAATCGGCCAAATCCTTGGTGTCGGTGGTATGGGCGCTGTTTTTCAAGCTCGCGACCTTCAGAATAATGAACAGCTGGCGGTCAAACTCGCCATCATCAACAATCAGCGGGAAGACGTCGTCACTCGCTTCCAAAGAGAATCCAAGCTCTCACAGCTCATCAATCACCCCAATATTATTCAGATCTTCGAGTCGGGGCATGGAGAGAACGGCACCCACTTCCTCACCATGGAGATGCTCGACGGCTGTGACCTCAAAGAGAAGCTTGAAGAGACCGGCCCGCTGTCGCCGGAACTGGCTGTTGAATACACCATTCAGATCCTCGAAGCCCTTGTCGCCTGTCACTCCAAGTGCGTCATTCATCGCGACGTCAAGCCCGAGAACATACGATTGATTGAGCGAGACAACAAAGACTGTCTTGTTCTTATGGACTTCGGCCTCGCACGATTTCTATCGGCGGAAGACCATCACACCCCCAGCTCCCCCATGCAGTATCACACCCAGGCCGATAAATCGACCGGCTCACCCATGTACATGTCCCCTGAAAGCTTCACAAAGCCCGACGACCTCGACCCCCGCTGCGACCTGTATTCCCTTGGAATCACGCTCTTCGAGCTCCTCACCGGCCAACCTCCTTTCCTCGGCCGGACCCTCATTCAACTAATGGGCAAGCACGTCTACACTGTGCCCCCAAAGGCCTCTGAGATGGCCCCAAACGAGATCCCCAGCAACCTCGACATCTTCGTCAGTCGGCTCCTGGAAAAAGACCGCGATAAGCGCTTTGCAAGCAGCGAGCAAGCCCTCGACTTCCTGCGCAAGATTCAAGAAATTGAAGGCTGGCTCGAATGAGCCCCCACCATATTCGCGTTCAAGGACACAACAATTTAAAGGCGCTGGGCTCGGACAAAAACTCCCCCGAAGCCCTTCCAAGAGGCTGGGGAGCCCCTAAACAAAGCCTTTTCCTAAATCAAAATCCCCCTAGCCCAACTATTTTCCCCTCTCAATCATGAAGATGGGTGCCAAGGTATTAAAAAAAGATTAAGATACGCGGGATGAACTTCTAGGACGGGTAGGAAAGCGATCACGCGATAGTGACGACGCTTTCTTCTAAAAGTTAACTTCAAAAAAAACTTGAAACCCACACTGCAAGAAGAGAAAAGAAGTCCTTCATGATCAGCGACCGGTCACAAACAGTGACCAAGCTTGTCGCCGCAGCGAATTGATCAGATCGACTTTATGGTTGGAGAGAGAATGTTAAAGAAGTCAGCCATTCCTATGATTGGCCTTGTCTTAGCCCTAGCTGGCGGTTGCGGTAGCAACTCTAGCAGTAGCAATAATACCGTTGCCAGCGGAACTCAAACGTTCTTCTTCCCCATCACCGGGACGAACGGAAACGACGTTCTCAACGGTAGCCCCAACGGCGAACAGCTGAATGGAATGGACGGAAACGACATTCTTAACGGAAACGGCGGAGACGACTTCCTCATCGGCGGCAACGGCGACGACGTCCTCAACGGCGGCGATGGCGACGACGCCCTCACTGGCGGACCTGGAGCTGATGTTCTCAATGGAGGAGCCGGGAATGATACGGCGGGATATGCTGGATCGGCCAACTCCGTGGCTGTCAACCTCAACCTCGCAACCGCTCAATCGGGTGGAGACGCTGAAGGCGACCTTCTCACAAGCATCGAAAACGTTTTTGGATCCTCCGGAGACGACACAATCACTGGCAACGCCGGCGACAATATCATTCGCGGCGGCCCTGGAGCTGACACCCTCAACGGCGGCACAGGAACAGACACCCTCGACTACAATGGATCCGGCGGCGCTGTCACGGTCAACCTCGTGAACAACACCGCAAGCGGCGGAGACGCCGAAGGCGACTCCATCTCCAACTTTGAAAACGTTCGTGGTGGCAGTGGCAACGACAACATCACCGGATCCAGCGCCATCGCTTCAATCATGGAAGGCGGCCCTGGCGCCGACACAATCACTGGAAACGCAAACGTGGGTGGCTTCGCCTCCTATGAGAACTCTGGCGCTGGCGTCACCGTCAACCTCAGCCCCTCGAGCCCCATGACTTCTGGTGGCGACGCTGAGGGAGACACCCTCGTCGCGCCGATTCAAGGACTCATTGGCTCAAGCTTCGGCGATATTCTTACTGGCAGCGAGCTCTTCAACTGCGTGATCGATGGTGGCGACGGCGACGACGTCATTCAAGGCGACCTCGGCGCCGACGTTATCCTCGGTGGTAATGGCAACGACCTCATCACCGGAGGCGCTGGCGACGATCAAATTTTCGGTGGCCCAGGCAACGACACTATCAATGGCGGCTTCGGAGACGACATCATTGATTTCCAACCCGGTGATTCCATCGACTTCGGAACCCCAGACTTCGGCTTTGAAACACTCATCGTCTCTGTCGACGCGGTCCTCGATGCCAACACCAATGTCGTCGGCGGAAACTGCCTTCGTGTTCCCGATGTCGCTGGTCCAGCAATTACTATCGATATCTCCCCTGACTTCGTCAGCAACGCCTTCGTCAACCGCGAAGTCTTCGTCGATGACCCAACCTTCTTCGGCGATAGCAGCGCGACATTGACAGGCACCGGCTGGACTTCTCAAGGAACAATCAACATGTTCGGCTTAACCTACCTGCTCTTCGTCGGTCAAGATGCCGCCGGCAACGCATGCTTCTTGAACGTCAACATCGCCATCACCGGAACCGCCGGCATTGTTCCCTGAGACTGACTCATACAAACAGATCGAAATAAGAGCGGCCATTCTTGGCGGCTCTTTTTTTTTGTCCTCCTAAAGAAACGAAACCTGGCGCTCCCTTCTCCGTTAATGTCACTAGTGCTCTGTCATCCTTAAATCTTCTTCCTTGAAAGCCCGATTCCATGAGACAAAGCTCCTTGCTCATCGCTTCAATCGTCTTCCTCGCCGGGCCCTGCCTCGCTCAGGACAGCGACAAAAATCAGCGCGCTGTTCAACGCTTCAAATCCCTCGATAAGAACGGCGATGGCGTCCTCACTCCCGACGAGTTACCTCGCAAGCGACTCTTCAAGTTCATGGACAAGAACAACGATGGAAAGATTGACCTCGATGAAGCCAAGGGCGTCCGGAAGCGGATGGAAGAGGCCAAAGAGGCCATCGCAAAGCAGCCAAAGCCGAGCCACAGCATTGCCTATCACAAAGTGGATGGAGTCGACAGCAGGCTGCTGAGCCTCGACATCTACAGCCCCAAATCCGAAGAGGAGACAAAGAGCAATGCCAAGCGTCCTGTCGTCGTCATGATTCATGGTGGGGGATGGGCCATTGGAGATAAGGCGAGCAAAGGTGTCATTCACCCGAAATGCGCGGACTTCCTAAAGAAGGGCTATCTCTTCGTCAGTATTAATTATCGCCTCTCTCCCAAAGTGAAGCATCCTGTTCACGTTCAAGACTGCGCCCGCGCTCTCGCCTACATCCACGATCACATCGCTGAGCACGGCGGCAACCCCGAACAAATGCTCGTCATGGGGCACTCAGCCGGAGCCCATTTAGCCGCGCTCGTCTCCATTGACGATCAATACCTGAAGGCCCATGGCAAAGACCTGAAGATTGTTAAAGGCGTCGTTCTATTAGATGGAGCGGCCTACAACGTCCCTACGCAGATTGCCGCGAGCGCCGGTAAAGAAAGAGCCCTTAAAATGTACAAGGATGCTTTTGGAACGACTGACAAAGAATGGCGCGGCGCCTCCCCCACCCTCCACGTCAAAGCCAATAAGAACGTCGCTCCTTTCCTGATTTTCCATGCCGGAGATCGCAAAGCCAGCGAGGCTCAAGCGAAAGAGCTCGGCAAAACTCTTGAGAAAGCGGGATACAAGGCAAGCATCGAGCACGCCAAAGACAAGACTCACAGCAGCATGAACCGTGACCTAGGCAAAGAGAAGGACAAGCCCACCGCCTCCATTCACAAGTTCTTTGAGGGTCTCCTGAAAACCCCTCCCGCAAAGAAAGAAGCCCCCTCAAGCGGAAAGTAAAGCCTCTTATCTTACTCAAAATAGAAAGGAAGACCCGTTCAATACCTCGTCCCTTGTCAGAGCTTTGCGCGATAATAGCCGCGCAATCAGACAAAGCGACGAGTTGAAGAGACAGTCATGATCATCGCGGGAATTGGATCGCGGAAAACCCCCATCCCTATACTCCGGCAGATTGAAAAATTAGGAGCCTACTGCCTCGCCCAGGGGATCTGGGTCAGGAGCGGTCATGCCTTGGGAGCAGATTATGCTTGGGAGCGGAGCAGTCGCGAGCGCTGCATTGTCTACCTCCCCTTCCCCGGCTATGGGCCTGCGGAGTTCCACACAAAACAAATCACGAGCTTAGCCCCGACAAAGCCGAGCTTCTTCCCTATCCATCCAGCGGCCTTGGAGCGCGCCCAGAAATCCGTCACGCAATTTCATAAGGGAAGTCAGTACCTGACGCCTTTTGCCAGGCAATGTCACACTCGCAATTACTTTCAAATTATGGGTTCAAGAGAGCAGGAGCGCCCCGTCGACGCCGTTGTCTGTTGGACGCCTCTAGGAAAACGCGGCCAAGCCACAGGAGGCACGAAGCAAGCCCTCTCCATCGCGGCCGCTCATGACATTCCAATTTTCAACTTGTTTCACGACTTCCCCGAGGCGGTCCTCGGCTTCCTCAAAAGCCATGAACATTCGCCGAAGCGTCGCGGAGCAAATCAATAAAGACGGGCCTTGCGCTTGGCCTTTGGCTCGGAGAAATAGAGGACATCGGCGAAGCCTGGCTCTGCCTTGCCTGAGGAATCGCAGAGCACAGTTAGGCGAGTGAGCGCTGTCCTTCGCTTCACACGATCGGGGATACCCGTCCCATGAGAGATATGCGCTCGCCCCGCCACAACAAGCACTCTAAGGCCCTCACGGCGATCTCTGAGAAAGACATTCGCTGTCGACTCGGCCATGGTTTCATCCCAAAGGGTAAAGGCTTGATAGAAGTGATCTAACATGCTCTTTGGCATTGGGTGAACTTTGAGCAAAGCCTTATGAATGCGCTCTTTATGAGCTTCATTGCGAAGATCCATACGAGGAAACATCAAGAGGTCCTCAACGGAGAAGCCATCCTTCAATCCTTTGCGGCGGACTTTCTTCACCACGCTGCGCTCGGCGTTCAACGCGACGACGCGAATCTTTCTCTCGTGGCAAAGTCGGAACAGCGGTTCATAGACGCTGTAGGGATGACCCCACACCTTCTTCCACTGAATCGCTTTGGGGAAGTCTTTGAGTGAAATCTCCCCAGAGTTGAACTTGTCCAAAACAGGCTGAAGGCTGCGAGGGAAGTATTCAACGCCTAGAACAGCCGGTCCAGCCTTCGCCATCATCTCAAGTATGTCGCGCTGTAATCTATGGTGCTTAGCGTTGCCATGCTCCTCACCCACATAGATCACTCGCGCATTTCTAACCTTCGCCTCCAGCTCTTTCTCTGCGATGCTCTTCCCGCCGCTCGTCAAGCGCCTGACGCTCTGGGCGTTAGCAACAAGAGGACAAGACAGTAAAAGAAAGGTGAGGCAGATTGTTCGTCGCATAGGGCTCTCCGATTCAAGATGAGCAGGCAATCATAACCTTCGAGTCAAGACCTCGACTCAAACACCCTAGAAATTTTCAAAACAGCGGCAGCGCACTCAGAGAGATCCTAAACCTCCCAGTTAAGAGCTTGAAGATTCTTTCGCCAAGACCTCTTTGGCGACCTCGGACAGCTTCTTGCCCATTTCCTCTGGGGTCGCATTGATTTGAACCGCACCCAGTCTCCGCGCCACTTCTGGCATGCCGTTCACAACGCAAGTCTCCGCAGACTGGGCCATCGTCAACGCTCCGGCTTCGGAGAGAGCCAGGAGGCCCTGCGCGCCGTCCTTCCCCATACCGGTCAGTTGGAGCGCAACGACCTGCTTCCCATAAACTTTGCAAATACTCTCAAAGAACAAATCAATGTTTGGTGTTGGGTGGTGCTTCCCTTCCTCCACAATGACGCAACGAGTGGCAAGCAGCGTCAAATGCCCGCTCGCGGTTGAGAGGTAGACGTGGCCTGGAAGGATCATTTCATCCTGCTTTGCGACCGTCACACTATGCCCGGTTCGGGAGAGCCACTCAGCCAGGCCCTGTTCAAAGCCTGGAATTGTATGTTGGCAAATGAGAATCGGCAGGGGGAATGGTTTGGGGATATCGGACAGTATCTTGTACAGCACGGCCGGGCCTCCGGTTGAAGACCCAATTGCAACGATTAACTTTCCTTCGTCACCGCTAATACGCCGCTGGGAAGGCCTCACTGGTCGTCGCCGAACAACACAGGCTTTTGACATCAAACGAAGGGTTTTCAGGAGCTTTTGTCGAAAGTCAGCGATCTTATCGGGACTCAGTCCCATGGGTTTTTCGAGGACCTCGACAGCTCCTGCTCGGAGAGCGTCGAAGGATCGATTGAGTCCATGACGCTGAATGTGACCACTGAAGACGACTATAGGGCATGGACTCTCTTGCATAATGGCTGTAATTGCGCTGATCCCGTCGAGAACGGGAAGCTTTATATCCATTAAGATCACATCTGGGCGAACGCTCTTTGCTTTCTCTATCGCTTGAGCGCCATCGGTAGCAATCTCTAAAGGATCAAAGTCGGATTCGGCCTGGAGTAAGTGATGGATGTAGGTGTGAATCACAGTCGAATCATCGACCAACAAGACCTTCATCAATTCAATCCGTGCTTCCTAATAGACGACTAATGCATTGCAAAAACGAGTTTTGTTCAAACTGGGATTTTACAATATAGGCATCCGCTCCGGCGTTCAATGCCCGTTTTTGTTCTTCTGAGTTATCCACAGATGTGACGACGACGATAGGAAGATCTGGTGTTTGAGATTCTCGAACCTTGCTGCAAAGCTCAATCCCATCGAGCCGGGGCATTTGAACATCCGTCACCAGGGCGTCAAAGTGAACCTGTGAATTGAGAATATCCAGGGCGTGTTGTCCGTCGTGCGCGACCGTGACTTGATAGCCCGCAGCCTGCAGAATATTCCGCTCCAGTGTTCGCATTGTAATTGAGTCATCTACGACGAGCACTGCTTTTTTTCGTTCATCATGGAGGCTGTCAGAGGCCAATCCTAAGTGAGAGTTCTGCGCGCCTGAAGCCTTGCGAAACAATTCCGTCACTTGAACCACAGGAAGAATTTGATGATCCGATTGAATAGCGCCCCCCATAAACATCGGAACTCCTTCAAAGGCCACTCCGAGCGGTTTGATCACCATTGTTTGCTCACCGGGAATATCGTCAACGAGAAGCGCGAGGCGTCGCTCACCCAACTTCAAAACAACCGCAGTCTTCTTCATATTCTTAAATGAGAAGGCACCGATTCCTAAAATCTCAGAGAGCGCAATGATGGCTACAGATCGATCATTGACATTGACCACTTCCCGCCCCTCAATGGAATAGAGTTCCGATGCTTGGACGCGAATAACGCATTCAATGTGATCAAGTACAATGCAAAACTGTTGGTCGGCGCAGGATAAAATCAATCCGACATTGCTTGAGGTTGAGACAGGCACATTCATTGAGAAGCTACAACCAAGCCCTTGCAAGGAATCCACGTCGAGGAAGCCGTCCAACTCTCGAAGACGTGCTCCCACGACATCTAAGCCAATTCCACGTCCTGCCAAGACGTCGGATTGGCCGCGGGTTGAAAAACCTGGGCTCGTCAATAAATCCAAAACACTCTGCTTATTCAACTCTGTCTGCTCTTCAATAAGATTGAGCTGTTGCGCTCGTTGAGCGATCTTCTTTTCATTAAGCCCCGCGCCGTCATCCGAAACCCGAATAGTCGCCCGTCCTCCTTCACAGATTCCTTCTAGTAGGATAGTCCCAAACTCTGGCTTCCCGGCGAGACGGCGCTCTGTAGGAGTTTCAATCCCATGTACGACCGCGTTGCGAATAAGATGAAGCAAGGGGTCGCGAAGCTTGACGAGCACAGGCCGGTCGACCTCAGCGCCTTTCGAAATGATCTTCAGCTTGACTAATTTATCGCACTGACGGGCCGCCTGACGAACAACCTTCTGGTATTCCTCAAAGAAAGACTGAAGGGGCATGAGGCGCAGCGCACGAACGTTGTCTTCAATGTTTGAGATCAATGCGCGTTCTTGATCTAAGTTGACAGGAATCTCGCGAGACAGAGCAAAGCACTCTTTGAATGCGGCATTGAGCTGGGCGCCCATTTTCTCGAAGTTCTGGGTAAAGGTGTTCAATGTATCTGAGGGAGCTTCCCGCTTGATTTTGCGGAGCGCGGTTGTTAATTGACGAAAGCCTGTCATAGACTTTGACAGCAGCTTTCTCGTCGTATTGAGTCGACTCGCCGCTTGCTCGTCTTGCAAGCGAAGCACCGTGAGATCTCCAAGCAGTGCATCGAGGTTATCAATGCGCTCCGTCTTCACCCGAAGATATTCACTCAGGACAATCGGCGCAAGCTCGCTATCACGCGATGCGTTCGTTCGTTCGACCGTTCCCTCTTTAGGAATGGTTTGAGGCTCAGCCGTGTCAGGCACGCTCTCAAGCTCGGATTCCTGAATGTTCTCCTGGCCAATCATGGATTGGAGGTTTTCGAGCCGCTGATAGCAGTCATCGAGGCTCTCCAGAATCGTCCAAGTGGTGTTTTGTGCGGCGGAGAGGAGGGCGTCTTCCCAGTGATGGGTGGCTTCTGCAAAGGCTTCTTCACCTACGGCCGACGCCGCTCCCTTCAATGTGTGAAGCAGGCGTTTTAACTCAAACACCAGGGCATCTTCAACGGATTTCTCCGGTCGATCCCCCAGGGATTGCAAGACATTTTCGGTCTGTTGAAGCAGCTCCCGCGACTCCTCACGAAAAACTTCTAAGACCTGCTCTCTAAAGCCAGATGGAATCATCAGCGTTCTCCTCTATTAGAGACCCAGGGCATTGAAATGCCCTTTAGTTATCGGAGAACATGCTGAGCAGCTCAGCCATTTTCTTACCCAATGAGACCAATTGCTCTGCGGCCTGATCCGTTTGTCGAACGCCGCTAACCGCGTTACTAGAGGCTTGAGTAATCGCCGTCATGGCTTCCGCGACTTGCTCAATTCCCGCGTTTTGCTGTCGTGCGCTATTGGCGATAAGACGTGCGGACTCCGCCGACTTCTCAATGGCAGAGGCGAGCTTATGAATGTTCTGGCCGGAGGCATCGGCGAGGTCCATTCCCATCGCCACTTTTTTCGTGCCCTCTTCGGCCGAAACGACGGCAGAGTTGGTTCCACCTTGAATCTCGCCTAGAATGTCTTTGACTTGGGCGGTCGCATCCTTGGATTGATCCGACAAGCTTCGAATCTCTGTCGCGACAACCGCAAAGCCCTTTCCATGCTCCCCTGCTCGGGCCGCTTCGATCGCCGCGTTGAGGGCGAGGAGTTTTGACTGGGCAGCAATTTCATTAACAGATGAGATGATATCGCCAATTTGAGAGGTTTGATCACTTAATGTAAGGATGCGCTCGGCGATTTCACTGACTTGCTCTCGAATCTCCCGCATGCTCTTGACCGCTGCCTCCACGGCCGAGCTTCCCTCATTGGAGGTTTCAATAGAGTCCTCAGCCGATCGAATCACCATTTCTGCTTTTTGAAGAGCGTCAACGCTGGCCTGACGAACCTCACTGAGAGTGGCTGTCACTTGGCTCACTGAGGTGGCCAGCTCTTGGGAGGCGGCGCTTTGCTCCGCGGTGGTCGCCTTTAAGTCTAAAGACATGGAGCTAAGCTCATCGGAGAAGCTGGAGAGAGAATTGGCGAAGGCTGCGCGATCACTCGTTTTTTCAATGTTCGCAGAAACAAGCCGGGCCACGTTCTCTAGAGCTTGTCGACGTTCAAGGGATAAATCAAAGCGCTCCAGCGCGAAGAAGTCCATAGTCCCACTGACTTTGCCCCGCACAAAGATAGGAAAACAGACCCCCGATTTCACTCCAGCCAGCTGAGCCACAGGCGCCCGAACACAATCAGAGACGGCCCCGAGGTCTTCCACGACGAGGAGACGACCGCTCTCCCAGGTTCGACCGCTGACTCCGACCCCTTTACGAAACGCGGCGCTCTGGGTGACTTGACGAAATTCATCACTGACATTGCCCGATTCTTGCTGGAAAGCCAAGGCCTCGCCAGACTCATCCAGGGCCCAGTAGGATCCATAGGCCCAACCAAAGGACTCACGAACCGAGTCGAGGGCTGCGCGAATGGAGCCTTCAAGGCTCTTAGCAAAACCAATTCTCTCTAGGACCTTGCTCACTGCGGCGGCGTTCTCAGCGCCCTCTTCTTCTCGCTCTCTGTCTAAGATTTTTTCAAGAGTTGAGGATACGACTTGTCCAATGTTTTCAAGTGTAAGGCTCCGATTCGAGGACATCTTTTGCTCATCATCGGCGAAGAAGTCCATCGTCCCAACGACCTCACCCTTGACTTTGATTGGAAAGCAGACTCCCGATTTAATGCCGGCTAATTGAGCCACAGGCGCCCGAACACAATCAGAGACGGCCCCGAGGTCGTCCACGACGAGGAGACGACCGCTCTCCCAGGTTCGACCGTTGACTCCGACCCCTTTACGAAACGCGGCGCTCTGGGTGACTTGACGAAATTCATCACTGACATTGCCCGACTCAAGTGAGAACTTGAGGCTCTCCCCTTTTTCATCGAGGGCCCAATAAGAACCATAGGCCCAGTTAAACTCTTCTCGAACACAGTCAAGAACTCCGCGAATAACCTGATCTGATCTTTCGGCTTTGCTTAATGCCTTGAGTATTTTGTCGAGGGCGAGAGCGTTCTCTCGGTTTTCTTTGTCTCGTTCCCGAAAGCTCTTCTGAAAGTGAGCGTCGAGAGAGATGGACAGGTCAAAGAAGATTCTCTTTAGCAGAGATGAGAGTCCCTCTTGGACGGCTTTCTTCTCTTTATCAGACTTCGCTGTGTTTGAGGATAGGCTTTGAATTTGTTCGTAGTACACGGCAAAGACTGTCGAGAGCCAGCCGATTCCTAATTGATTCTGTTGGTAGTCTTCACCGACCGACCTTCGGGTTTGGATGTAGTGGTCGTCTATTTGACCGTCTAATAATTGCCGAAAATACTCTTGCAGGAGAGACCGTGAGTTCGAGGTCTGCCCAGCCAAATCGGGCAGTTGTGACATTCGCGTCTCAATGTCTTTGAACAGCGTGTCCTCGTAACCATTCAGCACGGACTTCAATTGGCCGATTGCCTGATCATCAGACCCCAGGCCTAAAAAGCTCTGTAGCCCAGCAATCTGTGCCTTGCTGAAACTGCTATCCTCAATTATTCCATTCATATCCGCGCTCCAAAGGGTAACAATTATTGAATTGTCTGTTTCTGTTGAAAACTGAAACTAGATTGATTTAGTAAAACGAGTGCATTGAAAGGCTGCGTTGACATCGATGAGTAGGTAGGTTTTCTTCACAAGGCCACTGAATATTTGGCCTCGCTGATTGAGGGTCAATGGAACGCCTTGAATGTCTTCGTCGAAGACCTCTTCAACCCCAAAGACTTCGTCGGCAAGAATCGCTAGGCGGCGCTTGTTCGATTCAACAACGAGGGCCCACTCGGGCTTTTTCAAGCGCCGCTCTTTCTCCATGAACATCGCGAGGTCGTGAACACTGAGTATCTCCCCGCGATAGGGAAAGACACCGGGAACAATAGGAGAGGCTCCAGGAATTCGACAAAAGCTCGGCAAGACTCGGACTTCCCGAAACTCTTTAATGAGGACTCCGTAGACAGTGTCCGCTCTGGCAAAGGTAATAACTTCAACGGAGCTTCCCTTCTCAACGTCGGCTTTCTTCGAGTAATAGTGCGCTCGCTGTCGTAGGATGGCGAGGTCTTTCTCGTCGTCAATTGGATTCATCGGCGTCTCCAAGGCGATCATCGAGCAATCGTTTTAGTTGTGAAATACTGAGACCTTGAGAGAGGGGAACGACTTCAGCAGCCTTGATTTTCTCAAGATAGGATTGAGATTGCTTAAAGCGATTGAGCGCCTGCTTTACATTCCCTGATTCTGCCAAGCAGTAGCCCAACACATATTGGGCATAGCAGGAATCGGGCTGGAGAAAGCAAGCCTTACGGGCTCTGACTTTAGCTTCACTGAATTGAGACAACTCGGCGAAAATCAGCGCGGCAATAATGTATAGCTCGGCCGCGAAGGGAAACTGGTCGACGGCAATCTCGAAGATAGACAAGGCGATCTCTTGCTTACCAGAGCTGGCGTAACGATAGATATCAGCGAGGTATCGTTCTAATCGGGCTTCATCTTTTAGAGGGTCCGGCAGCGACTCCTCCACTGCTTTAGGACTAAGCTGCGAGGACACGCTCTTGCTCGTTTTAATTTGCTCCGGCTGTCTTTTTACGGGTTTATCCGGAGCGCGATTTTCTTTTGGCAATTCAATTGTTTTTGGCGACCGACTGCTTTGTTTCTTCCGCTCACGAAGTTGATAATAGACAATGTTGTTGTATTCCACCCGTCGCCACAGGCTGTTTTCATCGGGAATAGGGTCGTAGTAACCTAAGAACAGAACTCCCCCCGGCTTGATGTGCTCAGCAAAGCTATTGATGACTCCTTGGGCGACCTCAGGATAGAAATACATGAGGACGTTGCGGCAAAAGATCGCATCGTAGCGGGTCATTTCATTGACATTGAGAAGGTTTACTCGCTTAAATGACACATACTTCTTAAGCCAACGCTTGACCGACGCTCCAGCCTGGTCAGTGTTGAGCCAATAATCGCAGGTCGTCAAATCAATGCTACGGAGGGACCACGCGGTGTAACGAGCGAGACGGGCTTTCCTCAGGAAGCGGAGGTTGACATCCGTTCCAAGGACCTCTATGTCGTGGGAGAGAGGAAAAAGAGTGGCGGCCAGGCTGTACGCTTCCTCGCCGGTACAACAACCAGCGCTCCATACAGAGAGGGGCCGACTGAGCCGCGACGAAACCCAATGTTTAAGCGCCGAAAAATGTTCAGCGTGGCGCATGAACATGGTCTCGCCCACACAGCAAGCATCGATGAGCGTTTCAATGGTTTCGGGCGCCTCGGGATCGATGTCAGTGCCAAGTGAGTTAACAAGATCATCAATGGCGCTCTCAACAAAGCTATTCAGAGAAATCCCGAGTTTCTTGGCCAAGATTGACTCAACAAAGAGGCGACGATCCCGAGCTGAAAGGCTAAGCCGCATTTTGAATAATTTCCCTTGGGTCAAAGACAGCTACGACATTCTCTTCGAGAAGTGTAAAGAGCTCAATGCGACCACCCCCTATTGGACGGCGAGCAATTTCAGCTCCTTCTATAGAGATAATGTCGTGAACATCGTCAACAATTAATCCAAGGGGGGTTCCGTCGTCGCTGACGGAGATCAGAATGTACCGGTCTGGGAGTCGGCGAAGAGGCCCACCATCCAAGTCAAAAATTGGAATAATCTCCCCCCTCAAATTGAGCAGTCCTCGAAATGAGCCTCCACCCTCCTTCTCTTCAAGGGCCATGAAGGGTACGATTTCGCGGATGTGTTCCACACTGATCAATTTCTGCGATTGAGTGATGGAAACGAGAACATATGAGTCCACGCGGTCATTCCTATCTGTCA
>JARGOJ010000101.1:0-526 GCA_029210225.1 Planctomycetota bacterium | reverse complement strand
TGAAGTCATGGAGAGGTTTATTTGGGCTGGCCCACCTGAGAGCAGCATTACAATCTTCAATGTCTGTTGAGAAGAAAAACACATCGGAAGGGTAGCCTTGGATCGAAAGATTGGATTCGTCTCTATCGGGCGCTCACTTAACCGCGCACCCTCTACTCCTCGACCTTTCGAAGCGCGTCATAAACAGTAAAAACAAGGGTCTCTGGGGTCGCTGATTTTGAAAGTTGTACTACGGCCCCCACCGCGTTGGGGGCAGCCGGCCGGGCCTCTTCAGAACATGATGAGTAAACTATGATGGGAATAGATGACGATTGAAACTTGCGAATCAATTGCCCCAGCTTGATTCCATTCAGCCCAGGGATGTTAAGGTCCAAGAGGATGAGGTCAGGTGGGTTCTTCCTCAATAAACTCGGGAGCTGGACAAACAACTCCAGGCGATCGATCTCGTAGGTATTCAGCCCTAAGGTCGCCACAATGGAATGGTAGACCGTCTGGCAGTCATCGATGACCAAAATTCTATATTTTC
>JARGOJ010001195.1 GCA_029210225.1 Planctomycetota bacterium | reverse complement strand
TCTCCCTGGTGATGTGCATGGCTTCGAGGAGAGGCAGCTTTTTGTCTCGCTTCATTCGAGCGGCCAAGCTCTCGCCTTCGACAAATTGCATGACGAGGTAAATGAGTTCACCGTCCGTACCATAGTCGTAGATACGAACGATGTTGGGATGCTCTAAGCGAGCAGCGAGCTGAGCTTCCCGTTCAAAGCGGAGGACATATTCTTCAACCGCGGCCATGTTTCCCGCGAGAACCTTGATTGCGACGATCTTCGCGAGCTTGATGTGTTGAGCGCGATAGACTGTCCCCATGCCCCCTGTGGCAATTTTGGAGAGAATCTCATAACTCCCAAATTCACGTCCGATGAGCGGGTCTGGTTCCAAATTATCGGTTGGCTTACCCATGGGGGGATGGTCTCGGTCCTGAATGTTCTTGTGATTAGGAAGACGGGATAGCCACGATTCTAACCCGTCTGTTCAATAAGGGAAACGCTAAGCCTAAAAGCGCCCGGCTGCTCGCCCTTCGGTGTATCGCTTCAATGCCGCTTCTATGATTGGAATCGCGGTATCTGACGATTGGAAATCTTCGACTTCAACCTCTTTTCCTTCGAGAATCTTATAGTCCTGAAAGAAGCGTTGGAGCATGGCGAGGCGATGAGAAGGAAGCTCTGACGCCTCATTAAAGCCAGCGTACTCTGGGTCATCCATGGCGACAGCGAGGATCTTGTGATCGGGTTTGCCGCCGTCAATCATGACCATGCAGCCAATGGCCTTGGCGCGCACCAGTGTGAGAGGAACTACGGGCTCCTGGCAGAGGACTAAAACGTCGAGGGGATCGTCGTCCTCCGCGAAGGTCTTAGGAATGAATCCATAGTTGGCAGGGTAGTGCACGGCGGAGTAAAGCATTCGATCGAGTTTGATCATGCCGGTCTTCTTGTCTAACTCGTACTTCACTTTGGAGCCATGGGGAATCTCTATGACCGCGGTGAATTCGCGAGGAAGCTTATCTCCGGGGTCGATGTCATGCCAAGAGTGAGTCATTCTCATTCCTTCTTTCGATTTTTCGGGCGGCGTTGATTGTATTCGAGCTTAAGGAAGCGCTTCACAATTTCAACGTTTCTTGGGGTTCATTTTTACAGAAAGAACTCGGAGCTGTTCTTTAGGATGATCTTCGCTCGGATGATGGTAAGTGACGATGAGCTCTGGCATCTGATCGCCATTCAAATCTCGGAGAACAGCTCGTCCGTACAGCGCGTTCGGCACATCCGAGAAGCGAATCGGCTTCATGTACTGTCTCCGAGAATCGAGGTCCCATCGTTCAACGGCTTGTGGATTTTTGCGAGCGAGAAGGACCTTCTCGATGTTCCTTTGGCCGCCGTGAATACTGGTGATCTGCGTTTCTCCCGCGAATTTCTTGATTTCATCGAAGGTCGGGGACAAGAGTCGAAGACGTATGTTTCGCGCAGTGTCCGCCTTGAAAGTGGCGCTCCCAAAGACGATTTGCCACTCGGACTTTGAACGACGAAAGGTGTAGACCGATTCAATTCCAGGAAAGCGGGCTCGAATGCGCTTCTTATGAGTCGATTTGCCCTTGTGATTCAAACGATAGATAAACCACGACGCCCTGTTCCGACGCTTCCGATATTGTTGTGGTAAATGAATCGAAGCAACGCATTGTGAGCGCGTGATGGGTATTGAATAGAGATTGATTTCTTGAACGGTCGGCGGGGCCGGTGATCCCCTCTTGGGCATACTCTTTATGGGTCGAATGATATGGAACGGTTTCCATTGAAGGGTTGTTTTTGATCCTTCTTCCTTGGGGCAAAGGTAGAAGATCTCTCGTCCGTAAGCCCAGAGTAGGCCATCTGTTTTACGGTTATTATTGATATCCCAAGGCACCACCTTACCCTCATGTCTATGACGGAGGATGCTTCGTTGGGTAATCCGAGGATTGCCGCGGTCTAGGTATTTAAGCTTGTGGTCGAAGAGAAAGACCTTGTTCTTGCCCGATTCAAAAATCACAAAGTGGTACGGTTTATCATTGAATCGATACCGGTAGATTGGGCTGGGTACTCTTGGAGACCTTGGTTTCGCAACATCAACAGTTGTCCGAGAGAGGACCTCTCCAGTTCGTCCGCTCAACTTAAGAAGGACGAGCTGTCGGGATTGATACTGAGATAGATAAACAGAGACGCCATCCTTTCGTAGAACGGTCAACGGCGCTTCATTTAGATAGGCTAAAGAATGAAATCGCCACAGCTCTGAGAGGTCTTTTCCAGAAATGACGACTATGTCCGTCGTATAATTCTTCTTTCTACTAGAACAGACCAATAAGATGTCGGTCGCGCCGTCGCCGTTAAAATCCCTAAAAACCGGGCTGGCCTTTGTGAGCGGCAAAAGAACCCGCCCATCTATTTTTTGAAATTGCTTACTCGGTTGAAGCTTCTTAGGCCCAATTGTTGAGGGGACTTTCCGAATAGGGGGCTTTGTCTTCGGGGGCTTTGTCTTCGGCGGCTTATTGACCGCGGGCTTTGTCTTCGGAGGTGT
>JARGOJ010000100.1:3226-14587 GCA_029210225.1 Planctomycetota bacterium | reverse complement strand
TCGCGGCAAAGCTTCTGGATCCGGCGCGAAGAACGAACATCAAACAACTCCAAGAAGATGAATTCCTCGCCGCCTTCCTCAAAGCATGCGTCCTGATTCAATTGGGACAAGGCAACTCCGGCCGGGAACTCTTCGAAAAAATTCGCAAGAAGTATCCTCCCCGCTTCGATCAAAATTGGACACTGAACTTTTCAGCCTTCCCCCCACAAGTCCAAGCAATCCTCGCCAACATTGTCACCCGAGGAATGACCCCCCAGCAAATCATGGCAAAAGGCACCCAATTGTACAAGGCGCGCTCTCAGGGGAGCATGCTCTACTTCTATCAACTAAGGAAGGATCCCGGAGCCTTAGTTCCCCTCTGCTACTCTCGGGCGCTCTGTGGCGACTTCGCCAACGCCGCCAAGGACATGACTCCCTATCTCGACGAATCCGAATATTGCTACTTCCTTGGATACCTCTTCTTTAAAATCCGCGACTACCCTCAGTCATATAAATATTGGAAGCGCCTCGAAACGAAGCTAGGGAAGAATGTCAGTTACTTAATCGTCAAGAAATTTGGCGACAAGTAGCGCTCATTGAATTCAATCATTGAGACTTGAGGGCTTTTTTCAAAGCCGCTCGGGCGCGCTCAAGAACTAGATCGTCCGGGCCTTTTATATAGCGCGCAAGGATATCGGGACTTAAACCTTTCCCTTCGAAAGACTCCCCAGACGGGAGCATCGAGACCCAGCGCGAATAATAAACCGTCACCCCATTTGGCAGAAGCAACGGCGCTGGGTTGCCGCTGGAGCCACGGGTCGACTCGCCAATGAGCTGTGCCTGAGGCAGGGCCCGAAGCATCATGGCCATCCCCTCACCGCTGCTGACACAACCTGGACCAATGAGGACAACGATGGGCTTTTTGTAGGCAGGCAGTCCCCGTATGGGATAAATCGAACGCTTCCGGTCCTCGATGAATACGCCATTTTTCATTCCCGAGCGAGTCTTTGAGCGACCATAAACCCGGCTTTGATCGGTCCAATAGGATACGATTCTTTGAGCCTTGCTCTCCTGCCCACCACCATTCGCTCTCAAATCGACGATAAGCCCTGGGCAATCCCGCAGGTCCTTCGCCGCCTTCTCTATCTTGGCGAAGACATCTTTCGAGCCGTGTAATGAAGCGATGGCAATGTAGCCATAACCCTCTTTTGTCTTCCCAATAAGAGAGATACGACCGAGCTGCTTTGGCGACTCGAGCTGCTTCACCACCATCTTAAAGTTCACAGTCAACGGCCCCCGATTCGGATAGAGATAAGTCTTCTTACCGAGCGGATCGACCATCCAAACATGGGAATCTTTAAGGCTCGCCAGCAAGGGCGTGACCACCGTCACAAATTCTTGAGCGGTCTTTGCGGCCTTCGCCTTTTCCCGATAACTGGCCGCACGCTTTTGCCAATCAAGCTCCGTTTCTTTGAAGTGACTGAATTTCCGAGCCATTTCATCAATGAGTAGATCGAAGCTCTGCTCGGGAACCAGATAATCCATAGTCACGCCACGCCATTCAAGCCGCCCAGTCATAGACAAGAAGAGCACTGCTTCAATGGTCGTCGCTTTCTCTGGAGTCTTGGCCGTGATCGTAAAGGAGCGCCAGTGCTTGTCTTGAATGTCCTTCCGGCTTACAGACACTAATTGCTTCTTCTCGTTGAGGAAGAAGAGCGCGGCATAGCAATTATAGCGTTGTCCTTGCTCTCGCTTCAGACCAAGCACGCGACTGTGAAATTGCAGGCGAGCCATCTTCCCAGGGCGCGCCGGCATTGACTGCTTCAATAATGTCCAGCGCTTGGTCTTTGCGTCCCCTGTCAGCGCGACGCCACGGTCTTTATTCTTTACGAGCTTCGACTCGGGTCCAACTCCGGATGCGGCTCCAAGAGTCGTCTGCCAAGACTTAGGACAGCCCTCGGTCCAATCTCGAAAGCGCGGATTCTGAAGCGTTTCTTCAGCTCCCACTTTAAAGAGAGGAGCAAAGACGAGAATTAGGAGAAGACTCTGTTTTCGATTCATCACTAGATTTCTATAGATCCCAAGTGTGCTTCTTGATCACCCGACCAATGAGAATTAAGTCTTCTAAGATCACGTAGCAAACAGGAACAAGAAAGAGGGTCACAAAGGTGGAGAACATCACGCCGAAGCCAAGAGAAACCGCCATGGGAATGAGGAACTGCGCTTGAGTGCTCTTCTCAAAAATCAGCGGCAACAATCCTGCGAAAGTGGTCAGGGAAGTCAGGAGAATGGGTCGAAAACGCGCCACTCCAGCCTCGTGAACCGCGTCTAAAAGGCTTGATCCTTCGGCCCTGGACCGATTAATAAAGTCGAGCATCACCAAGCTATCATTGACAACCACCCCCGTCAGCGCGAGCAAGCCAAGAACACTAAAGATAGACAGATCTAAGCCAAGCATTTGGTGACCAATGACAGCCCCCGCCCAACCAAATGGAATCACAGACATCACAACAAGAGGCTGCACATATGATTTAAAGGGGACAGCGAGGAGAATGTAGGTGGCGAGGAGGACAAAGCCGAGGCCGGCGCTGAGGCTGACAAATGATCGCCGCTGCTCTCGCATTTCACCGCGAAGCTCGTAGCTAATTCCTTTGTCTGGAGTGAGGTAGGAATTGAGGTAGACCCGGAGGTCGGCCGACAACTTAGACGCGTCCACAGAGCTCTTGTCAATATCGGCGGTCACGTCGAGGATGCGCTTGCGATTGATGCGGGTGATCGAGGATGGTCCCATATCGCGCTCGACCTCCGCGACTTCACTAAATGGCACAGACGCGCCATTGGCCCCGCGCACTCGCATGTTCTCTAGATGACCCAGAGAATCGCGTTCTTCTTTTGGGAAGCGCAAAGTCACGCGGACATCGTCTCGGCCTCTTTGAATGCGCTGGATATCGGCACCAAAGAAGCCTTGGCGCACTTGTCGGGCGAGATCTTGCAAAGACAAGCCCAAGTTCTCCGCTTCGGCTTTTAGAGTCAGTCTCAGCTCTGGCTTGCCTTCTTGAAAGCTATCGACAATGTCAAAGACACCGCTCTGAAGCGCCAGGCGATTTTTAATGTCTATGGTCGCACGCTTCAGCGCGGCGATGTCTTCCCCTGCTAATTGAATATGAACAGGGTCGCCGCCTCGGCCAATCTCAGCTCTAAATTGAAGCTCTCTGGCGCCGGGTAATAAGCCAATTTTTTTACGCCACTGATTGACGACTTCCCGGGAAGAGATTTTGGACTTTCGCTCTTCTGGAGGACGTATTTCAAAGGTCACCCGGCCAATGTTTGATTGACCTTTGCTGGACCCGCTCGACCCCGCAGTCGCGAGAATATTCAAGATCAAGTATTCGCCAGTTTCAGGATCTTTCGTTTCTTCACGAAGATCTTCGGCGGCCTTGGAGATCTGGGCGACATAGCGGGACGTCAATTCAAAGCTCGTGCCTTCTGGCATGATGAGGCTGCCTCGGGCCGTTTCACTTTGAATGCGAGGAAAAAAGACAAAGCGAGCTCGCCCCGACCCCACTTGAGCGGCGACCACAGCGATCATGACAATAAAGATCGCCAAGGTTGCGTAACGCGCCCAAACAGCCTTCTTTAATACCGGCTGATAAATGCTCCGAGCAAAGCGAGCAAGACCTTCCGCGATCCACGATTGAGCACGAAGAAAGGGAGAATCATTGTCGAGTTTTGTGTGTTTTAAGTGAGCAGGCAACACTAACTTCGACTCAATAAGACTAAACAAGAGCACGGGTATAACAATGTAGGGAATCTGACCGAAGATGGCTCCCCGGCGCCCCTCCATAAACATGAGCGGTACAAAGGCCACAATGGTCGTCAAGACGCCAAAGATAACCGGCACTGCGACTTCTTGAGTCCCTTTAATGGCCGCGTCTGTCGGGTCGCCACCGCGTTTAAGATGGGTATATATATTTTCCCCGGTCACGATGGCATCGTCGACCACAATCCCCAGCACCAGGATAAATGCAAAGACGCTGAGCAAATTGATGGTGATCCCTAAATTAGGCATCACCGCCAAGGCCCCGAGGAAGCTCACTGGAATTCCCAGGCAAACCCAAAAGGCCATCGATGGCCGCAAGAACAAGCCCAAGATAATGATGACCAGGAGCGCTCCCTGTCCAGCGTTGGAATAGAGCGTTTTGAGGCGTTTCTCAATGATAATTGAGCGATCTCGCCAATAGGTCAGCTCCGCTCCTGGAGGTAAGACGGCGTTGTCAATGTAATTGCGAACCGTCTGCGACAGCTCAATGGCGTTTTGATCGCCGACCCGATAAACCTCTAAAATGACGCAAGGCTTGCCGTTAAAGGTCGCATCAATGGGCTCTTCCTCAAAGCCATCATTGATCGTGGCGATCTCTCCCAAAGTGACCTGGGAGCCATTTTCCGGGCGCACCACGACAATCTTTCCGAAGTCTTCTCCGGTGTATGATTGCCCCTTTGTGCGCAGGCGAATTTCGCCGCCGTTTGTCTTCAGGGACCCCGCGGGGAGGTCGAGAGACGACGAGGTAATTGCACGAGAGACCTCATCAAAGGTCAGATCATAGCGGTCGAGGGCCTCTTCAGAGACCTCAATGGAGATCTCAAAAGGACGCACCTCTGTGAGTTCAACTTGAGTGACTCCTTTTAGGGCCAGCAATTCACTGCGGGTTCGCTCGCCGAGCTTTCGTAGCTCCGCTTCGGGGAAGTGACCTGAGACAACGACCCCAATCACTTCGCGACGGCGCACAGGGATACTGTAGATCGGACGCTCGGCATCGACAGGAAAGGTCGAAATCGCATCCACTCGGCCTTTAATGTCATCGAGGAGCTCGCGAACATCTTGGCCTTTGGCGGCTTCGACGGTGACGGTCCCTGAGTTCTCCGAAGCCGAAGCCCGGACCTCTTCAATGCCTTGAAGGTCTTGAATCGCTTCCTCAATCTTAATGAGAATGCCTTCTTCAATCTCCTCTGGGGTCGCCCCCCGGTATGCGACGGAGATGCGCGCTGTTTCGCTCTCAAACTCAGGGAAGACTTCTAGAATCAAACGCTTCGAGACAGCATGGACCCCAGCGCAAACAATCAAGAGCAAGAGCAAGTTGGCGGCGACAGAGTTCTTAGCAAACCACGCAATCATGGTTTTCGCCCCCGCTCGTTCGATTCTTTACTTTGGCCTTGTTCAGCATTTTTTGGCTTCCCGCCTCCTTGACCTTTTTTCGAGCCCCCTTGGCCAGGCTTCTTCGCTCCGCTCCCCAGGACTTTGACAGCGATCTCTTTTCCTCCAAAAACAATCGGAGTGAGGCAAAGCTTGTCTTTATCATCAATACCTCCACGGGCAACGATGACGTCCTCTCCCTTGTGAAGGATCTCGACCTTTTGCCGGCGCAGGGTCTCACCGCGCACAAGGAAGAGCTCGCGCTCTCCTCTCAACGCAGAGCGCGGTATCAAGTATGCGTTCGGGATCTCTTTCCCCTGGATGATCGCGGTTACAAAGCGCCCTAACCGAAGTGGTGGCCGGCCGTCTTTATTGACTGCGAAGGGTTTCGCCACAGCCACAACAATGAACAACTGCCGGCTTTGAACATCGAGCGAGCTCTCAGTTCGCAGAAGGGTCGCCGGCCAACGATAGCTCTTCTCGCCAATGCTCGAAACGATCGTAACCAACCCTGAAGCCTCGCTCACACTCTGACTATCGTGATCGGGAAGATCAACAAATGGCAGGTCCAAGCTTGAGAGCGGCAGGCGAATCTCAACCTGAGCGGTCGAGAAGATGCGCGCCAGCTCTGTACCAGGAGAAACGTAGTCGCCGAGGTCAACACTCTGAGAGAGCACGCGCCCCGCATAGGGCGCTCGAATAACTGTCTTACTGAGTTCAATTTTGGCGGCTTTGAGACGGAACTTAACCATCTCAATGGCGTTCTCCGCGCCGCCTCTCCCTGCGACCAAGAGCGCTTTGCGACTCTTCAGGTTCTGCAAGGTGATCGCCGTGCCGAGCTCTGCCATTTGGAAGGACTCTAGCTCTTCTTTGTTGCGCACTCCTTTTTTCACGAGGCGCTTCGCACGCTCAAAGCGCGACTTTTGCATCGTCAGCTGGCTCGCGACCAGATCGATTTGAGGCCCCAGCTCTCTCAACTCCACATCCAGAGCCGCCAGTTCGGCCTCACTCGACGATTTCTCAAGGGCCAAGCGCTCCACTTCGAGCTTGGTCTCTGTTGCATCGAGCTGGAAGAGTATCTCGTTCTTGGCGAAGTCGTTCCCGCTGCGAAAGCTCTCGGAGACATGGGTCACTCGTCCACGGATCTCGGCTTTTAGAATGGCTCTTAAGCTTGGTCTCACAGCCCCGCGAGAATCGATGAGCGGACGATAATTTTGCTTATTAAGCTCCGCCACCTCGACCTTCGCGACAACACGAGGTCGCTCCCGTCGCCCGCTGCGCCCGGGAGTGTTGAAAATTTCGTAGGCTAGCCAAGCGCCAACGGCAACAAGGAGCACGGGCAAAAGCCCTCGAATGCAAAAACCTAGAACAGATTTGGCGAGACTCATTATTCCTCTGAACACTGCCTTCGAACTATACGGAAGATATAGAATGACGATTCAAATCCTGATTGGTTTAGGGGAAGCCGGATTATTTTTTTTGCAGCGCTAGAAACGCCTGTCCCACATCGCTCTTCAACCATGAGATGACAGCTTTGAACCAAGAATCCTGGCTATAGAGGGACGATTCAAAAGCCTTTAAAGCATCCTTTTCCTGGCCAGCCTGAGCGGCCTTCATCGATTTCTCTAAGGCCTCTCTATAGGCCGCTCCAATGACGACGCAGGATTTTAACCGAGAAGCAAACGCGATCAACTCGTCCTTATGTTTTTTGCCTAAGTCTCTAGCCAACATATCTCGGGCTTCAGCGATCCGTCGTTGATAGTAACTTTGGGGCAAGTAGGGGTGATGTTGGATATCAGCGACAAGCAGAAGAATAGCATCGGTGCCTTGTCTCTCCACCTTCCTGAGTTTTTCCTGGAGGGTCTCCACAGTCACCGGTTGTCGCACGACAGCCTTGGAGCTTTTAAAGATCTCTTTGTGGAGGTCGCTGTCTGGCCAATGGGCGTGAGCTTCCCGGAGCACCTTCCGGCCCCATTGTCCCCAAACATCGCCTTGTTCCAGAGCGTCTTTCAATGATTGCGCCACGACTTTCATTTCAGTAGGGCTTTCCTTCTTCCATCGATTCACCTCTTCTAGGAAGCTCTGTGCTTTTTTTCCCCAGCTAGGCTCTGAGCGGTCGCTCTCAATGTGTTTAGCGACGGCCTTGGCGAGAGCCTCAGCGCGAGTCTTTTTCTTGGCCTTCAGCTCGGAGAGGAGCTCTGTGGCTTGGTCTTTGACTTTGCCAATGGGGCTTGCGCTTTGAAAGCTCTCAATCTTCGTCTTTAATTCTTGGAATTGGGACAGCTCGGCCTCTGAATCCAAGGCTGCCACCGCTTGGCTCAGGCCATCAACCCTCTTATCAGTCTTCTCCAGGGCTTTGTATGCCCCTATCAACGCGATGACCATCACGGCCACTGCGGCGAGTTTGAGCCCCGTCGAGCGAAGCTTTGAGGCCTCGGCCCGATCTTTCGATGTGGCCCGGTGGACCTGCTTTTTCAGTTCTTTCTTTAGGAATGTCTCAACCTTGTCCTTATCCATGCCAATGGTCTTACCAATGCGGGCAAGGATAAGGAATTCTTCGGCGGCGACATCTTCGTCGGCGAGGGCCATTTTACTGACCTGGCGAAAGAGCTTCTGGCGTTCGTCCTCGGAATTAGGGAGCTGCACTGGATCTTTCGATCGATTTTGTTCATTGAGAATCTCTTGCCGCTGCTCGGGACTTAATCCCAATTGAGCGCCAAACTTCTGCAGAATGATGACCTCTTGATCGTCGAGCACTCCATCGGCCAAGGCCATTGAGCAGAGATAGCGAAAAGAGTCGCGTCCTTCAAAAGCGACCGTCTCTGCGGCCTTGGCAGGCTTGCTCGGTACTTTATCAGCGCTCTTAGTGACTTTGCGTTTCGTTTCGCCGCTCTTCTCTAAGCGACTCTTTAGAGAATCTTCAACCGCTTTCTTGTCCATGCCGATGCTCTTGCCAACCTTCCTCAGCAGCGCCTTCTCTTTGCTGGCGACTTCGTGGTCGGCCAGGGCCATTCGACAGAGGTTTTTAAAGAGAGCGTGTCGCTCGGACTGATTTTTGGGCAGAGCTTTAGGAAGCTTCAGCTCTTTTTTCTGAGCAGCGAGGACCTCGTTCATAGCGTCGCTCGACAGGCCGAGGCGCTTGCCAAATTTCTTAAGTAATGGCTTCTCTTCTTTTTGAAGAGTGCCATCGGCCAGCGCCATATAAGTCAGGTATTGAAATGATTCCAAGGCGTCCATGAACTGGCCCTCAAGCTGAGTTCTGTCAAATCGCCGGTATTATACGGATTGAATCAGAACTTGCTTGGATTCCCCTTTCATCCCCAAGAAAAATAAGAAGACCATGCCCTTCCCAGCAGCCCTTCACTTCTTGGAATCACCGGGAGCTGTTTTGACTGGCGCTTTGGAATCAAAGAAGTTATTGAAGGCTTCTAACACTGTCTCAAGCGCCTTCTTGTCAATCTCACGATAGCTCACGTCGCTATAGTCTTTCTTCATTCCGAGGTCGTGGCCGAGTTTTTTGAAATACCAGAATTTCAGTTGTTTATTGGACCAGCGGAATTTATTGAGTAATTCAATAGCACGAACTTGATAGGTCGGGGTCTGGTTATCCCATTCTCCTTGGAAGAAGCCGACCTTGAATTTGCACTTCGCGAGGATCTTGTCGATCGCGGGATATTGCATTTCCTCGGCAATTAATCGCCTCAGCACATCGCTGGAGATCATTCCCATAAAACTCGTGAAGTTCGCGGCTTTTACTTCATCGAAGGACAGCAATTGATCCTTATTCATATCCAGGACCTTGAACTGCATTTTCAGGCCCACAGAGAGATTGTCAGTCCCTGTAAGCTCTTTCATTGAGAGAGCATCGTCCTGGTTCTTGTCCAAGCTGCGAAGCCGGATCAACGGGCGGTAGATGTATTGTTCAAAGGATAAGGTTCCCAGGGTCGAGGCCATCATGCCGATCACTCCGACACCTTTAATGAATTTATTTTTATGGGCGACTTGAAGCCCAACAAAGGTTCCCTGGCTGTGCCCAAGGAGATAAATGCCCGCGTTTGGAAAACGCTTCTGCGCGTATTTGGCAAAGGCCTCAGTGTCTTTAACGAGATCACTGAGGGGCGTCTTTTGAGCCTTTTTGAATTCCTCAGTCTCTAAGACTTTACGATCTTTGAGGATTTTGGCGCGCCATTCATAGGAACGCTTGTTGTATCGAATCGCTGCGCAGCGTCCTTTTCCCAAGGCCTGAGCAAGCTTCTTGTATAGAAAAACACCCGTCTTGTTCTCGGCGGCGACTTTGAAAGTTCCATCCATATCTGACGGACCCGAACCATGGATCAGAATGACGACCTTGGTCACAGCTTCATCCTTCAAATCCTTCGCTTTCGATACTTTTGCCTTAAGGACAAATTGATCGAAGCTTTTAAAGTCCCATGCTTGATCTTCTGCCCAAGCGAAATGAGGGCCTATAAGAGTCATGAGCGCGCAGAAAACAATCGGTTTTATCTTGGAAAATCGTGGCATATTGCCCGTGCCTTTCTTTCATCATTTCTGACGACAATCATGGCTTACAAGCAGCTTGAGATAGGTTATGCTGTTGAGCTATGGTTGAGAGTCATTTCGAAGTTTTGAGGAAAGTTATCCTCAACAAAACAGAGCCTTCTGTCAAAGACCTTCAGATTCTACTTGAAGGGACCGCAGGCCTCGTGAGTGAAAATCGCGAGGAAGTGAGAGAAGATCTGCTCAAGATCGCTCGAACCCCATCCATTTTAATGAACGACCCGTCACCAGAAGGGGACACTCTCACTCGTTTTTTCCGTCTCGCCGAGAATGAAGAATCCACGATGGACACGACCATTCGGTCAGTGCTGCTTTATATCAAGGAACATGTCCAGATTCTTTTCTTTGCTGAGGTTGATAGCACAGAAGTCGTCGCGAACTTCTTCGAGCGCCATACAAAAGGCGCCTTCGACGACCTTCAAACAGAGTCTTTGTATTTAGGTGCCCAGCCTTGGAATAAGGAAGATCCCTTCTCTATGCCGGTGGGATATCGGAAGAAAACCCCCACCGGACGACTGATGCCCACTTCGACAGTTTGGAAACAGGACGAGGACCAAAGTTCCGAAGACACGAGCCAGCTCGAATCATTGGACGAGAGCGCGGAGATGGCCGATTTCGAGCGCTCCGTCGACGAGCTTGGCATCCTCTCTAGCGATAGGAAATCCAGTGAAAGCCTTGGATACTCCGGCGATGAACTAGGCATTCTCTCAAGTCGTGATGGTGCCTTCGATTCAAACGACGCGACGGCAATTGTTGAAGTCACTGTTTTAGAGCCGCCGAGCACACTTCCAGGAGAAGAGCAAAGGCTCCAATTAATTGCAAGTCGTCCCCTAGAGAGCGAGGACTGTCTGACTCCTCCGCAAACAGAAGCCCCTACGGGACTGGACCCAGCGCCCGGTCAAACGAAGGGCACGCCTTCCAATGATTCATCAGTTGCAATAAATGAGCTTCTCAATCCTCAGCCAGCGAGCGTGACTCACGAGCCTAGTCCCCAGAACACTGAAACGTCCCTCTCTGACAGTCAAAAGAAGATCTCAAGCATTCGCAAGCGCAAGAGCCAACGCCTTCAACAAGCTAAAATTCAAGCCCAGGAGTCGCCCCTTTCCAATCCAGCCCCTGCTAAAAGTTCAACTCTGCGTATTTGTCTCGCGCTGATTCTCGGCTTCGGGCTCGGACTGATTCCCTACCTCGTTGTCCTTAAGCAAACTATGGATAAAGAGAAGGTCGGGCTGTCAACACAAGAGAAGGATCACTCCAGTCCCCTTGTCGCGCTTATCACCCAATGGGACAAAGAGGTCCAGAAATGGAACGAGCAAAGAGAATGGACGGACAATAGCGCATCCCTTGATGACTATGAAAAGAAACATAAAGAGCTCTCCGATCAACTCAAAGCCCATGAGAAAACAGTCGACAAGAACTTCTATGGCCTCGCTCAAATCGCCCTTCAACGAATGAGCAAGCAAATCGCCACCGCGAAGATTCTCCGTGAAATGCATCAAGCCCTCAAAGCATGCCCTCCCCAAGAAAAGAGCCCGCTCAAAGTCCAAGAAGCCCCCACTGGCTTCGTCCTCTCCCAAACCCTCCCCTGTCACACTCTCCTCGCCAAAGCCGAAGAGACCCTCGCCGGACACAGC
>JARGOJ010000100.1:1046-3189 GCA_029210225.1 Planctomycetota bacterium | reverse complement strand
AGTTACATCACCGGACGCAAGCGAATCGTCAACCGCGATGGCATTGTTTCCCTGCTCCGACAGGCGACCCGGGAGATTGACCCCGAAGCCATTGTCTTCAAGGAAGACTTGCTCCAAAGCATCCACGAACTCACCGCCAACTAGAAGTCACACTTTTGTCTCAAGTTTAGATTTTCTTTGGCCTTTCCTCATCCATCTGCTAATTTTCTCGCGCTTCCCTAGATCTCTGTTCAAGAGCCACGCTCAAAATGCGAGAGATAATGCGCAGACCCTCACAGGCAGTCCACATGAAGGCGAGCCTGATTGTTTCAATCTTCTTAGCTGCGGCCTGCTCTGGCTCAAGCGGTGGAGGCTCAGGCCCCACAACGGCCCCCACAAATACCAGTCCTCAAGGAAGCAGTGTTCCCGCAGCCACAAGCCCTGCGCCGACCACACCCACAACACCTCTGCCCACGCTCCCCACGCCGGTTGCCACAGGGACCCTCAGCGTCCTGAGTTATAACGTCGCCGGATTGCCTCAGGGTATCTCAAGCAGCTCTCCCGCCACGAACACGCCTCAGATCAGCCCCAAGCTCAACTCCTACGATCTTGTCCTCGCCCAGGAAGACTTTAGCTATCATACCGAGCTGGCTAGGGATGCTCTTCACTCCTTTCAATCATCACCGCTCACCGGCTTCAATACGCCCATGGGAGATGGCCTCAATCGCTTCTCAAATTTGACCAGCGGCGCGCTCACTCGTCAGAAGTGGTTTGATTGCCACGGTCTCTTTAATTCAGGCTCCGACTGCTTAGCCTCTAAAGGCTTCTCCTTCTCCAGAATCGAAGTCGCCCCTGGAATTGAGATAGACGTCTACAATCTTCACGCCGATGCGGGGCGCAAGTCTGGAGACATTGACGCACGACGCAATCAGTTCATTCAATTGACTCAGTTCATTTGGATCCAATCAAATGGCCGCCCGCTCATTGTCGCGGGAGACACCAACCTGAGAGCCAGTGTCGCCGAAGATGAGCAAATCCTTCAAGATTTCCTCGCTGCGACAGGGCTTGAAGTCGCCGCCAGAACCCTCGGGCAAGTGCCCGATAAGATTGACCGCATTATGATTCGCAGCGCGAACAAGACCATTCTCACAGCGCAAAGCCGCCGCATCGCTTCGGAGTTTGTCGATAGTAGTGGCGCGGATTTATCGGACCACGAGGCCATTCACGTCGACGTCCGCTGGGAGCAATACCCCTGACAGCGCTGCACGCTTAGAAACGGACTCTCTCATTGCTTCTTCGCTAACTCGGGAAAGAGTTTGAGAACACGCGCCAGGTCTTTTTCGTCGCCCTTATCACGGACAATTTTCAGTAAATCAATCGAATTGATTTGTTTCATTCCAAAGTGAGCAATCCCTCGCTCTATCAACTCCGGGTCAAATTTGAAGAACGGCGAAGTCTTCTCAATCGTTGCCAAAGCGTCTTTGTACTCAGCTAAGTTGTTTAAGACCTGAATTAGACTACGACGAATGATCCTCGTCGATTCATCCGTATCACCTAATACGTAAGGAACTAAACAGGGCTCCTCTACAGGCTCCTTATCAACAGCCTGTTGCGCCCTCAAAGCCCGGCGATGAATCCAATATAGGGTTTTGCGCCCGTACTCAATCTTAAGCCGAGGGTCCCTCGACAACGAAAAGAGCATCTCATAGGCCTTATCGGGACAGGGGATTTTGAATTTCAGCGCACGTTCAAACTGTTCAATTCCATTCCTTCGCACCGTCTCAGTTCTTGTCTTAGTTTTCTTAAAGGCCTCGAAGAGAATGGTCCCATATTCATAGTATGCAGCCCCACGGACCTCGTCCTTGACCCTTTTCGATTTCAAAGCGATCGCTAAATCGTTCCGGCTTTGCTCTGCCGCAGCCTTAGAGAATCTTGGACGCAGGCGCCCCTTAAAAAACCGAACAAAGGCCCCATCGCCATAGGCATTCAGGCACTTCTCAATGATTGGCCAAAGCGCTGGCTCGGAGAAATTCCGCTTGAGCGGACCAAAAACCCATCCACGCCTTGCCCCCAACATCACAAGGTCAATCGTCATCTTAAACCAGAGATCCGATTTCACGCGCATAGTATTAAGGAAGTGAAGCATGTCCGCTTCTAAATTCTG
>JARGOJ010000100.1:0-1036 GCA_029210225.1 Planctomycetota bacterium | reverse complement strand
AATTGAAAACGAGGGTCTCGGGCCGCCCTAAAGAAGTATTCGTAAGCCTTCAGTAACTCACCTTTTTGCCTCGCTCGGAGTCCAAGGAGACCGAGTTGGAGAGGAGTCGGACGGAGCGTCGCAAACCGAGGGTAGCGGGGCTTAGAGAGGGCCAGCCATTCGTATATACGCACGAAGTCCTCGGCGTCTTCTTCCTGATTGAGTTGCTGGGTCAGCTTCTCAATCCACGCCGCTGAGAGATCCCTCTCCGATCGATACGGCGCTTTGTCATAACGGCGCAACTCTTTTAAGGCTTCTTCAAGCTCCTTTTGCGATTTAGCCCGAGCGATTCGCTGCAGAGAGTCTGCCATGAGAGCTCGCTGAAAGAGCGAAATGAAAAACTGAATTTTCTCACTCTTCAAAAAGCACTCTTTCAATTCGTCTTTAGCAATTCGGAAATGACCTGACTTTTGCGCGACCACAGCCAACCCTAAGCTCGCAATGACCTCGTCCTCTTTTCTATTCGACTTCGTCCATTGAAAAAAAACTTTGGCTTCTTGATACTCACCCTTGTAAAGCGATTGAAAAGCCTTCTCTAAGGGGTCATTGAGCGGGACTTTGCTTTGACCGGTCAATGCTTGATAACGACGGCGGAAGACACGCAATTCCTGAATCAAAGGCGAGCGATCGAGTAGCAGAGAGAACTCTCCCTCCAACGGTTGCTGTTTTTGCCGCGCTTCCAAAGTCGCTTGGGCTCTCAACAAAGCAAGGATGCTTCCTCCAGGATTCGGCTTTTGATCCATTCCAAACTGACTCAACAAGCTCAAACTCATATCGGCCAGGCGAAAATCTCCCGCCGCCTTATGCTTCTTGATGCTCTGATAGACTGCGAGCGTTTTATCTCGCCACTTTGCCTGCTCCTGCAATCTCCGATTATGTTCCCCTGCAACGAACACAATCGCCACGGTGATAACAATAACCGTCAGTATGGCCGCTACTTTTTTCAATGTTCGCCGTTGAGAAAAGCGATCAGCGGTCGTGGACGCAACAGGCGCTT
>JARGOJ010001194.1 GCA_029210225.1 Planctomycetota bacterium | reverse complement strand
CCCTGTGTGCATTCGGGCATTCGTTCCTGAAAACCAGAGGACGGCAGCGCAGCGCCTTCTTCAGTGCTCTTTTGATATTGGGATATGTGGTCAGCCTTGTGATAGGCCTTCAAAACGAGATTCGATTTCTTTGCTCCTTCGAATTCATGGTCCTATGGACGACCCCAGTAGGAGTGGCCTTCATGGTGCTTGTGGCTAGGCATGGCCGTGCAGGCGGAGGTACGGATTTACTCAAGGCCTATTTGTCAGCCGGGCTGATATTGCTGGCTGCCGTGGTCAGTCATGGGGTCTTCGGGTTCTTCAGGTGGGGAGAGCACTTGTGGGACCGGGGTCTTTGGTTTACGGAGAACGACCTCTTTCATATAGGGATGATTATCTGGTTGTTCGCGATCCGTAAGATGCTCTTTCCTCAGATCCAAGATGTCCGTCCAGAGTCTGATGATAAAGACGCCGAGCCCATGGCATCCGCGAGAATTTGACATCGTCAAGAAATGAGCTGGGGCCCTGTATCGCTGTAGCCGACGGAGCCAGGTCGCGGTGTGCAAATTAACTCATGAATTTTTGAAGAGCTGCTTCGTCCGCTGTGTCTAAGTCGTGACCCCAACGGAGGAAGGTTCTAATGACTCGTAAAATGATCTTGGCTATTCTTATCTGTCTGTTGTTCAACGGATGTTATTCCATCGATCAGCAGGAGGGTGGAATCACTGGGGTGATCCTCGATGCGGAGACGGGCGAGAAGCTGGGGAATGTGAAGATTGCCAGGGGCTACAAACATCAGGCTCCGGTCGAGCAATTAGAGGTAAAGAAACTAAGCAGCAGCGATGGGGAGTTTGACTTTCCAACGCGCCACAAGCTTGTCTTCAATTTTCCCTTTATGGGTTGTCGCTTCGATGCCAAATACACAGAGTTTCACTACTATTTTTCTAAGGAAGGTTATCGTGGCGCGTCCGTAAAGGTCGACCCGTCCAACGACCAAGACATTACTGTTCATCTCGCCAGATACGAGAGTGATCAGAGTTCAGAAATCCAGAGCGACGATGACGATTCTGGGTGGACTACTTTTATGAAATTCAATTCAACCTCGCTCCAATTCGTCACAGGGCTACCAGCAGGAGCCACTGCTGTCACATTGGCGATACCGATTGCAGTTGTCGTTTGGCCGTACTTTGCAATCGCCGATATGTTCTAGAAGGATACAAAGGGCAACAGTTGAAAATACTAAAGTTGCTAGGTCTAAAGAACAGAAGCTGGAAATCTTGACACTCTACTTTGCAGCGCTCGAAAAGCCCTGCGTGGACCCCGAACGACCTTGAGCTTTCAATGGAAGACGCTTCATTTCATGTTTGAAGTTCACTTTGCGGTTTGGGTGTGAGTAGCCTGTTTCAAAACTCTCTTCGAGGGCGACTCTAAAATCCAGACTGATGCGAGTCTTGCCACTATCGTTCGGGTAGGTGCCATGCATTAAAGAGACCCCATGGAATCTCTGGATCTCCCCGTAATTCAGACTGAACGGGAAGAAGTCTTTTGTGCCGGGACTGCTTTCGCTCCAAAGGCTGGCGTTGTCTCCGCCGATGTTGACGACGGGGAGCCAAAAATTGATCTCTCCGTCCTGGTGGCCGTATTCGTAGTCTGTGTGAAGTCGTCCCAGGGCCTTCGGCGGGCTCAATGATGGGAAGACCCTGAGAGTCGGCGGATATTGATAGAGGAATGTGGCTTTTTCGATTTCATATTCGGCGAGCATCATCGGGGCGATGATCTCTTTAACGAGGGCCTCGTAGGCAACGAGTAGACTTTGGCCATCTCGCATCATTTTAACTCTTAGCTTCTTGGCATATTCGTAGCCGAAGGGGCTTTTTTCGGGAGAATACGATGACAGCGCGCTTGCCAGATCGCTCCCGAGTTCGACATCGAACAGTTCCGCGACGGCTCCTCTAAAGTCGTAGTGATTGGGGTCGAACTTCAGGGTCTTAAAGGCTCGTAGATTATCTGGCACTGCTTTTAATTGTTTTTTGGCGATGGCTAGACTTCCTCAGTCTCTGCTTCGATTGCCTTCATGAGGGCCAAAGCGCGCCCGATCAAGTTTTCACGGGAAGCATTACGGCTCAGAGCGCTGGGCACATTGGCTGTCACTGAAAGAGAATAATGGTCTCTAACCTGGCCTTTGTTCAGCGAGGAACCGATCTCTCAGAACTTGCGCGAATGGCCTTGAATGGCTTGTAATGCTTGGTTTTATTGGGAATACCCCCACCGGGAATCGAACCCAGATCTAAGGATTAGGAATCCTTTGTACTATCCGTTGTACTATAGGGGCGCTTTAGGGCACGCGAAAATACTGCCCTTTCTCTCGCTTTATGTCAAGACTCCAGAACAAGCCACACCCTGTCAGATTTGCCGCAGAAACTGACTTCGGCAAAGGATGACTTTTGTGGTATAAGGGCCTCCGCACCCCTTCTCAACTTGCGTGAAGCACCGAGAACGACATGGCATTGACCTTCGAGAACGTCTCAACACTCGTCTTAGTAAAAGCA
>JARGOJ010001193.1 GCA_029210225.1 Planctomycetota bacterium | reverse complement strand
TGCTCAAAGAGGCGCCGTCGATTTCAGAGCAGCAAGAGGGCTTGCCAGAAGCGCTCGATACAGTCTTCGCTAAGGCTTTTGCTAAGGACGCGGATGATCGATACGAGAGCGTGGCGGAGTTCTTAGGCGACTGTGAGCGAGCGAGGATCGGTGAGGACATTGTCGGGAAGGCACCGGCGGCCTATAAGGGCGCGATACGCAAATTTCATGCTGGGGGCGCGAAGGGGGCCGTTAAATTATTAGTGGCCATGGCGTTGATTGTGGGAGTCGGTGGAGCGCTCAGCTTTGGACTTTGGAGTGAGTGGCAAGCCAGAGAAAAAACGCAGCGAGCTCAAGCTCAATTGACCAAGATTAAAAGTGCTCTGAGTCAGAAAATATCCCGAGATCGATTCGAAGCTGACTTTCGCCGTGAATTTGAGCGTCGTCTTTTAGAGAAATTGACGGGGGAGCAAACGGAAATTGTCCGTCCAGACTATCTCATTGATAGCCAAGAATTGCTAAGCATTAAAAAGGACATCGTGAGCCTTGATATCGAGAAGGCATTGAAAGATCGCCTCTCTGCGAGGCAGCGAAAACTCGCGAAATTTACAGACATATGGGCTCTTCTAGAAAGCCTGACTATAAACCCGTCCAGTTCCGTGAATGTCAAGGTTGATGAAGAATGGTCGCTTCTCGCCAAGCCATACAGTAACTTGCTTCGCGTTGGATCACTGTGTTATAGGAACGATTGGAAAGCGGCTGATCGGTGCTTACAGGATTATGAGGGGAAAGCGGGAAGCGCTGTTCAGCTTAGTCATGGACTCATTGCTTGGAAACTAAGGGATGATAAACGCTGCATCGAAGAGTTGGAGCTTTACATAGCGGGCAAGGAGAACCCTTTCCTCCGAGAGCTCATTGACTCTTCGCGATGCCGTTACTTGCTGTCTCGAATGTTTCTGTTCAAGGACCGATTGAAGTGGAAAGAGATTTACGATCTCTTTCCCAAGAAAGGCCGGTCGGTAGAGAACTCAGCTTGGCGCCTGATAAAGGCGGAGATTCGACAGAAATGGAAGGCACTGGAACAGTCTTCTGATAAAACGAAGCTGATTGCACAATACAATGACTATTTTGAGAAGAGAGCATTCATTCCCGAGTTGGAGCGCTGGCCCTTAAACGAAGGCCTCCTGACAGTATTGCTAGAGGCCGAATCCAAACACGACTCTTTGACCCCCAAGGCTTTCGTCTATTGGTTGCTCCTCGCCGAACTGAACCCAGCCGCTAAAATTCTAAAGACTTTCCGGATAGAGCGCTCTGTCGTGGAGCTCCGGCAAGACTTGGAGGGTTGCGTTGTCACGAATTTTCTTGAGCAAAAACAACGATTTGAAGTGATCGTGCTGCTCTGTCGGTACGGCATAGTGCTTGAATATATGGATCCCCTGGTCGTGGCCTCTTGTAGGAAAGCAAAATTTTTAGACGCTCCGTTGCAAAAGAATGAAGCCGATCCAATCCTTAGGTTTTGGCGTGGCTATGCCAAGGAAGAGAAGGGAGTCGAGGTAATTCTGTTCGATGCTGCCGTCGAGGTGAGGGACCATCCAGGAGCGGCAAGTCGAAAGCAGGCAAAGGACGCGTGGTCGCTTATCGAATATCGTGAGGCGGATCTTCTTTACAGCATAAACAGCGGAGAGCTTGGACCTTGTCTCCGAGCCTTGGCGATCAGTGCCCTATGTACGGTTTGGGAAAATAAATTAATGCTGGGGATTGAGGACGACGGAGACAAACTAAGAGGCAAGGGGATCGCGTTGTTGTCGGAAGCCGTCAAAGATCATCCCGATCCGTTTCGTGCGCTCACGACTCTCATGAAATTCGCGACGGTCAATCAATCTTCGGCAGATATCAAGGACAAATACGAACAATGGATCGCGGAAAGCGCTGGCTACCTGGCAGAATGGAAGGCTGATTCTGAGCGTCAGAGAAGAGGCTTACTATACTCCCTTCGGCACTATACTCCGATCTATGTTCAGAGACTATATTTAAGGCGCATGAAAACAATCAATTACATCAAGGCTATACACTACGCAAAACGAGGGCAGATTGAATTGAGTTTTCGTTTTGTCGCTGAGGGGCTGTCCTACGCCTATCACCACGATTGCGTCACTCGATACGTTAGACTCATCTACGATAGAGGGCAGCTTCGCGAGCTTGAGACGGTCAAAGAAATGCTGGTCGAGGTCCGAGCCGGGAAGTTGAAAGAGGAGAGGCCGAAAGACTTCAAGGCTTCAAGCTCGATCCTAGAGGATTTAAAGAACCGCATTAGAGAATTGAAATGATTGTGTTTAGAGAATTCGTAGGCTTCATTTTTATGAGCGGGCTTTGTTTGCTTAAATTGGCAGTAAAATTGACTAAGAATAAAAGAACGCCCGCTGTCATTCATTCAGGTATGAGACTATGAGGAACAGTCTTGAGAAGAATCAATGCCATCAAATCCGGCTCTATCAGCCCGGGCAATTCATTGATGGCTATCAGATTGTTGAAGTCCTTGGCCATGGAGGCATGG
>JARGOJ010000099.1:12295-14674 GCA_029210225.1 Planctomycetota bacterium | reverse complement strand
TGGACCTCCTGAAAAACGACGACGGCCGCACTTATGGCGTCAACTTTATCCTCAAGAACAAGGACCCCATCGATGAGAAGAGAGGCCAGGAGATGGCCTTGGAGCTTTTCGTCGAATTTATGAAGCTAAAGCCGGACAATCAGCTGGAGCTCGTTCGCCTGACAGCAACCGATGAAAAGGTCTATGAGTGCCCGAGGATAGCGGCGATTGCTGTTGGGAGCGCGACCCGCCGAATCGACAAAATGAAACTCGCGCTGATGTCTGTCGGCCTAGGGCAAGCGGACGTGAGCATTCCTAGCGCCGGCATATCCGGGGCCAATGCGAGAGTCTCAGTGCAGGTTAAAGACAAGAGATTCAAAGACCCCAGGCTCGGCCAAACAATCGCCGACATCATTCAGGATACTAAGGGCGTGGCCATTGGCTCAGTCGAGGTGATATTGAGCAACAAGGCTAAAAAGGAGCGAAAAGCAAGCTTCCCTCCAAAGGGTCGGAAGATCGGTCGGATTCCAAGTTATCGCTGACCCATTCTCCCAAATGGCAATAAGCCAAGCCTTCGTCCCGAAAATTGGGAGTCCAGCTTGGTAGCCATGTGCAAGGGTCAAATGAGGGCTCAACTTAGCGCCACTTTGACCCAAAGCTCAAAGACTTTGATTAGCAGTGAATCAAAAGAAGGTGTAAACGAAGGGCGCGACAGCGGATCCGTTTGCAACCACAAGAACTGCGGCGACGAGCAGTAGGATGCCCATGACGGGGCCAAGCCACCATTTCTTTTCAGTCTTTAGAAATAGCCAAAATTCAGACAGTAGTGAGTGATCTTTCGCCATGAGTTCTTCTCCAACGCACAGGATTTCAGGCGACATTTAAAGTGTTGGAACGTTTCTATCACCAAAATAGGCAAAAACCACACTTCGAAATTACATGCCGTGATGTATATCGGCCTATAAAAGACGCGTCAATAGAAAGAATTGCCAGGAAGATGTCTTTACCGACTTTACACGCGGTGTTACAACGATAAGAAGCATCCTTATGGTCTCAAGGATCGCGCAAATTCAAATGTTTGTTTTCAGGAGTGACGCCATGAACCGTCCTCAATTTCTCTCGCTTCTCGCTCTGACAGCTGTTTTTGGACTCTCAAACACGGCTCTTGGCCAAGATGCGGACCCTAGTAACAACGACGTGAAGATCGAAGGCGCAGCCAAGCTCGATGCTTCCACGACTCCCTCGAAAGAGTTGGAGATTGAAGTGAAAGGCGAGGCGAAGGTTGATGCGGGGACTCCCAAATCCTACGCGGAGGACCCCAATCAATCCCCTGTCGATAAAGCGTTGATGAAGGCTCTTGAAGAAGAGTTTGAAAACAATAATCGGCGCCCCATCGGACCTCGTGATCAACCACGCCGCCCCCGACGCATCGGACCCGACGAAGTGGTTGTTGTGGATGAGGACGAAGCTGAGGCAGAGTGGTCAACTCTTAAGTTGACTGTGAGCTACTGGTTCGCCGGCCTCGCTGATGACACCGAAGTTCGTAGTCGAACCGGAGATCTTCGCAACACCTTTGAATTAGACAAAGGCATTGCAGACTTCGCCGAAGATGACGATAACGGTGGAACGCTGGTCTATGAATTAGAAGTCGGTTTACACCGAGTGATCTCTCTCTACGCCATGTATTACAACACAGAGCTCGAATCGACACAGGTCTTGAAGAATCGCAACTTCTTCTTCAAGAATCGTGGTTTCGCCTCCGGGGACACATTAAAAACCCGCATCGAAATCACCGCCTTTGAAGGAGCCATAGCCATTCATGCTGTGAAGACAAGCTGGCTAAAGTTCGATGTTTTCTTCGGTGCTCGCTACATGAAAACAGAGCTCTCCTTCGCCAGATCGGGCGCCACCGGAGCGGCTAAGGAGCGCTATGAGCTTGTGACTCCTATGGTTGGAGTTGGCTTTACAGTTCGTCCCATCACTTGCTTTGAAATATACGGCACCATGAAAATTGGCGCCCTTGAATATGGCGGCTCGTCCTCAAGTGATAGCAATCGCCCAAGAAGCTCGTCTGACATTGACGACCGCTATCTGTCCTTCGTCTCCCTCGATACCGGTGTTCGCTTGAATATTTCAACGGGCTTTGGAATCGGCGTGGGTATTCGGGTCGAAGCTTTCGAGCAAGAGCGATTCTTTGGAAGTCGTGGCGAGACACTTATTGAAGGAGCCCTTGGTGGTCCTTACGCGAGTGTCTTTATCGGGTTCTGATCTAAGCATTCCAAGTCGAAACAAAAAACGGTGAGCTTGGCTCACCGTTTTTTGTTTCGACTGTTTTAGAGACGATTATCGCTCCCAGGATTCTTATTCACCTCCTCCTTGTTCGATCAGCCATTCGATGAC
>JARGOJ010000099.1:0-12285 GCA_029210225.1 Planctomycetota bacterium | reverse complement strand
CCAAGTCGAAACAAAAAACGGTGAGCTTGGCTCACCGTTTTTTGTTTCGACTGTCTCAAAGACGATTCTTGCTCGCTAGGGATGCCTACTCTCCCCCACCTTGCTCAATCAGCCATTCGATGACCATCGATCCTTGCTCTTTGCTCAGCTCGGCGATGTTTTTCTTCTGGGCCACTTCTTCGGCGATGATCGATTCGGCATCATCGTCCAAGCCGAGTTTTTTTATCAGGCGTCTGACATAATTGATTTGCCGGGAGGTGATTCCATCGGCGTTATGTCGGCTTGCAAGGGCCGCGAGACGTTGAATGAGCCCTCGCGCCTCGCCGTTCTTCAACTCTTCGATTTCACGAATACCATAAGGCTTTAGCAGGGCTTGAAATCGCTCGGGGGTCATCGTCATGCGCGTGATGAGGTCTTCGAGCTGCTGTTTTTGAACCTTCGTAACCTTGCGCTGAGATTTGACAAAGTCTTGCATTGTTTGGAGGTTGCTGAGGGATCCGCGAGAGAGCTGACCGTCCTCAAGGCGTCGAATCAACGCTTTGATTTTCGTTGTGAGCTTCTTGCTCCGTTGCCACTCAATCGCCGTTAACAGGCGATCCAGGATGACCCCATCATAGACCTCGGGCCGCTCTGGCTTGAGGCGGGCGGCGAAATCTGCTTCGATGCTGGCATCGCCGAGCATGCCCTGGAGGCCTTTGAGGAGGATTTGGGCAGACGCGGAGTTTTTGCCAGCGATGGCTGTATCAACAAGCGCTTTGATGGCCTTTTTATCACCGACTTCACGCTTCAAGCCCGAAGCGACCAAGCGTGCGGCTTGCTCCGCCACGGGCAAATCGTTACAAATCAGCGGGATGATCGAGGAATAACCGTTCAAAACCTGACTTGAGTCGGTGTTTTCCTCGAAGACCTTCGCGGCGGCCTCAATCGAGGCCTGGCTTTGGGAGTTCTCGGTCATAGAGCTGGTCTCAAAGGTCGGTCATGTTAATCGTATCGATCATCCGTCGCAGCGTGCCGAAGCGACGTTGAACGAAGTGGAAGCGTATTCCAAAGTACTCAATGTCTGTGTCTTCATCGATCTCAGGTTCTTCCGCGATGGCAAAGTCCCCTGAGGCCAGGAGGATGCGATATCGGCTGTTTATCTCGTCGATGAGAGCCTGGGTTGGAGGCTTCTTAAGGCGTAAGATCACTTCGCTGCCAATATATCGCAGCGAGTGGTAGTTCTTATAAAAGAGCTGAATCTCGTAGATGGCCTTCTCAATGTCGGTGGTGTACCGAAACAAGTTAAAGTCATCGGCCGAGATCAAACCTTTGCCATAGAGAACATCGCGGACAAACATTTCCCACTCGATCCAATAGGAGCTTCCTGGGACGTCGAGGAGCACGATGGGGATTGGGTTCCTCTTTCCTGTTTGAATGAGCGTGAGGGTCTCGAAACCCTCGTCCATTGTGCCCATTCCCCCGGGACAGAGAACGACCGCGTGAGATTCCTTCACGAAGGCCAATTTCCTGGCGAAGAAGAAGTGGAAGTTGATGCACTTCGGGTCATCATGGATATAGGGATTCGAACTTTGCTCAAAGGGCAAGTTGATGTTCACACCAAAGCTATGCTCCCTCGTCGCTCCTTCGTTCCCAGCCTGCATGATTCCAGGACCAGCGCCAGTGATAGCCATGAATCCAGCTTCGACCAACGCGGCCGCGAAGGCCTTGGTGTGGTCGTAAAGCGGTGATCCAGGAGGAGTCCGGGCCGATCCGAAAATCGAGACCTTCGGCAGTTGGCGATAGTCTGCAAAAGTGTCAAACGCGTTCACGAAATCGTGGAGACTTGAGCGCAAGATCTTCAACTCACCGCGGTTTAACTTCGTATCTGGAAGGCCCATCGCCGAATCGAGAACCTCGACTATGAGGTCTCTATTGGCGGTCTCATCGGGAAGCAAGTCCGCGAGCGCCTCAATAGCGCGTGCGATCTTCTCATTCTTATGTTGGGAACCGCGTTTGTCGTTTTGACCAGTTGTCACTCGTCCTCCAAGGGATCGATTCAGCCGATTTTGACGTTTTCTTCGTACTTTTCAGAGCCAAGGCTTAAGGCCAAGCTGACCTCTCCTTTGGCTTCTGAAGGAAGGAAAAATCGAAGCTTATATTTAAAGTCGTCGATCAGCTTTACAGTGTGCTCGATGGGGTCGCCATCCACATATTTCACTGTTGCTGCGGGTTTACCCTGACTCTCACAAGTGCGGGTAATGATTGTGACAGAGATATGGTTACCGGCGGTAAACTTATCCCCGAGATTGATAGAAAGGCCCATGTTTTCACTCCAACTCGAGCTTTACTCATTCAGATGCCAAGGCAAGGGTCGCGAGAACGCGCCGCGAAATCTTATCCTTCACTAGCTCATCTGGTCAAGCGTAGCGCCGGGAATCCAAGCCGAATGCGGTAAGAAAGGTCTTTATCAAAGCTTTATGAAAGGATTACTCAAAGAACATGGGAAAATTTGGGACTCATCCCTAAAATAGGCGCCCGTTGAGTCCACAGAGGGAGAAAAGAGACAAACAGCTCTCTGTCTCCTCGAAACAGTGGGCATCAACACACGGGAAAGCCAGCTTTGAGCGGAGGAAATATTGATGATGTCCAGACGTGTCCAGGGTCTCTCTGTTTTGTTTCTCACAACAATTTTGTCGGCTTGCGGGAGCAATTCTTCAAATTCAAATCGAGTTGGCTTCGTCGGGACGCCCCCAGCCCCAGCCATGGTCACCCCCAACAGCGCACGGGGCAGCCAGGCCACAGCCGTTGTTATTACTGGGACAGGGCTCGACTCCGTCACCGGAGTGTCGCTCTTTGGCACCGCGCTTAGCATCAGCTCTATTACAGCGACCCAGATCAACGCGACCGTACCTGCAGGACTTCCAGGAGGGACCGCCAACTTTGTCTTTTCTTTTCAGGGCGGAACGACGAGCAATCCGAACGTCAACTTTACCGTGCTCGGACGAGATTCGGTCATGATCACGGAAGTTGGTAATGGGGGCGGCGCATCCAATGACTTCGAGTTCATTGAGATCTTCAATCCCACAGGGAACGCAGTCGACCTTTCGAACTACTACCTCACAGATGGCGCCGACACCTTGAATGCTCGTTTCTACTGGCTCATCGCCGATAATCCTCCGAATGATAATAGTTGGAGTGGGTTTAGCTCCGATTTTATCTGTCGCTTTCCAGCAGGAACAGTGATCGCTCCAGGACAGTTCATCACCATCGGAATGGGAGACCATCAATTCAACGGGTCCAATGGAACCGGGGGCGGGAACGTCTTCTTCTTTGACACCTACGACAAGAACCCAGACTTTGAGATTCGCCAGGGCCCTAACGACAATGATGGCATTACGGACATGCTTGACCTGCAGGCCTCAAACGGCTTCACCAACTCAAGCATCGGAACAGGACCAGGCGTGCCAAACTCTGGAGAAGCGGTGGTCCTCTTTACTTGGGACGGTCAATCCGACCTCGTTCAAGACGTTGACTACTTCTCCTTCGGAGGGGCGACGACCGCGTCAAACCCCGAAGCGATCACTAAGACAGGCGTCACGGTTGGGACAAGCACATACTTAAACGACACCTCTCTAGCGAATCAAGCCGACTTCGCAGTGTCCCCGAACCAGCTGACAAACGGCCTGGCTCCCTTCACTTATCAACGCATCGACTTCTTTGAAGGGAACGAAGTCTTCGTCGGCGGAAACGGAATTACCGGAAACGATGAAACTTCCGAGGATTACGATGTCACTTTTGCAACGACCATGCCCGCCTCTCCGGGCTTCGACTATCCTGCGTCCCCAAGATCTGGAGAAATGAATGTGAGTCTTGGCAGCGACGTGCGCTTCCGATTCTATCGGGGCGTCGCGGCAGGCACGACTCCTAACACGGCGAACTTCATGCTGACAGGGCCTTCAGGTCTTGTTCCGTCACAAGTAACTCTAGATGCCACGATCAACACCACGATCCTCACCCCGGACCAGCCCTTGCTTCCAAATACAACCTATACCGTGACAGTGACCAACGCGATTCAACCAGACAACGGATCTGGTCTTGGATTCTTCCTCACGGACTTCACTTATCAGTTCCGCACCGCTCCCTGAGAGCTTTGCGTGAACTTTTAGCCGTCGAAAAGAAAGAGGCCAGACGATCAATATGATTCGTCTGGCCTCTTTCTTATTTGTGATCTCAAAGGAGAATCATGGGAGGAGCTTCGCCATGTCACCGTATGTTTCGGGGCGACGATCGCGGTAGAACTGCCAGGTGTCGCGAACTTCGTGGATCATGTTGAAGTCGAGCTCGTGGACGACGACTTCATCGTGGTCCCGAGAGGCTTCAGCGATCAACTGGCCGCGAGGGTTGCAGAAGTAACTTTGGCCGTAGAACTGGCCGATTTCCCAAGGCTTCTCGGTGCCGACGCGGTTGATCGCGCCAACGAAGTAACCATTGGCGACAGCGTGGGCGGGTTGCTCAAGCTTCCAGAGATACTCTGAGAGACCTGCGACGGTCGCGGAGGGGTTGTAGATGATCTCTGCGCCGTTGAGACCGAGGAGGCGGGCGCCTTCTGGGAAGTGACGGTCGTAGCAGATGTAGACGCCGATACGGCCATAAGGCGTATCGAAGACGGGGTATCCGAGGTTTCCAGGTTTGAAGTAGAACTTCTCCCAGAAGCCAGGATTACAGTGTGGGATGTGTTGTTTGCGGTATTTACCCAAGTATTTGCCATCGGGGTTGATGACGGCGGCGGTGTTGTAATAGACGCCTGGGATTTCTTCCTCGTAGATAGGGACGACCATGGCGACTTCGTGCTGTTTGCAGATGTCTTGCATGAGCCTCGTTGTTGGCCCTTCAGGAATTTTTTCGGTGAGGGAATACCATTTTCGGTCTTGCTCCGCACAGAAATAGGGACCGTAAAACAGTTCCTGGAGGCAAATGACCTTGGCCCCCTTCGCGACGGCTTCCTCGATGAGGCCGATGTGCTTCTCGATCATCGCTTTTTTGATGGTCTCGACGTCTTCCCCAAAGACTTCTTCGGGAACGCCGCACTGAATCAACCCGTGTTTTACTTTTTGCGCCATTCAAATTTCCTTCCTAAACTTTTGGACGCGGCAGCATATCACTCCTTTAGATGTCATTTCTACCCTTCTGTGGGAGAGTTTCTCAGTATTGGAACAATCCCAAGACGGTCCTTGAAGTCTGCCAGCGCTTAGGTGACTATGAAGCCTCCAGTGTTTGGGGGGTCAACGACTGGTGAATGATCTAGAACTCGTGTCTGCCTGCGCCGATGGAGATAACAAGGCGTGGACGGAATTTATCGAGCGTTACGATAAGTTTCTCTACTTTATTATTCGTCGCAGCGGGTTCTCTGAGACCCGCGAGCACGAGGTGGATGATCTCCACGATGAAATTCTCGCGTGGTTGCTCGCCAATGACGGACGAGTCCTACGGAGCTTTCGTGGGGAAAGTAAGCTCACCTCGTGGCTTGGAGTTGTTGTCACCCGCCAAGTTCGGCGCCTGATAAAGCGTGCGATGGCCAAGGACAAAGGCGTCGTCTCTCTTGATGCGCTGTCCCTTGATGCGGGCACGGAGCTCGCCGATCAAAACCGAGATGACCGGGCTGGATACAAGCCTCAGGCAATCGATGCTCTTCGAGAAGCCCTGAAGTCGCTCGGCGAGCGCGACAGAAAACTGCTCGTCGGCTTTTTCATAGAGAAGCGGCGCTACGATGATCTGGCGAAAGAGCTTGGGGTCAAAGAGGGCAGCATTGGGCAATTGCTGTTTCGAGCGAAGAAGAAATTGAAGAAGAAACTTGGCGGAGAAAGTTTTTTAGAAAAGCTGTCCGGATGGATTCCCTTGCTTCTCTCTTTACCTGGAAGCGCTCTGTCATGAAGAGTTTGCATTCCAGGAAAGATCCATTGAACCAAGGAAGTACGTGCTATGTCGCGTTGTTACGATGAGGATAAGTTGGGCTCCTGGCTTCACAGTCAGCTGCCGACAAAGTCCCAAAGAAAAATCGAAAATCACCTGATGACCTGCTCGTCTTGCCAGACGATGGTCGAGGAGATTAAATTTTTCGAGGGAGCTTTGGCGAGTGCTTTGGTTTGTCCCGATCCTGAGGACATGGCGAAATGGTTAGAGGGTCGGCTTGACCTCTCAAAAGCCCGGAGCATCCAAAACCACATCTCCGACTGCGACGATTGTCAGGAAATGACTGAGATCGTTGAGGCCGCTCTAGAAGCTGAGTTGGTGGCGAAGCCGAAGAACAAGGCTAAGCGAGGCCAGACTCGGGCGGTTCGTCAGCTTCACAGAAAACAGAGCGGACCGAATTGGTTCTACATCGCCGCGCCCCTCGCGGCCGCCGCGCTCATTCTATTCTTCCTTAGCATCAGTCAGAAAAGCGGCGATACAGGTCCGAACAACGTCGCAAAGAAAAAGAAGAACCCAAAACCAGTTAAGAAATATCGTCCCGATCCACGGAAAAAGTCGCCGAAGGCCGATCCAGATAAAAAGATCGATTCAAAGGATCCCGAGACGACACCGGACCCGGTCAAAGATTCCGATCCCGATCCGGATAAGAAGATCGACAAAGAACCTGAGACGAATCCTGATCCAGAGGTCAAGACTCCCGATCCAGACACGAAAGATCCTGAGCGCGACCCAAAAACTAACCCATCTGAAACTCCGAAGGCGCGTCCTGATATGGACCTTGGTGAAGGTGGCGGCGCACTCGCTCTGAAAAAATCCGGAAGCTCGACTTGGTCGAAACTCCAAGGGACAGCGAAAGTTGGCCCGAACGATGTCCTCATGGCTCGCGGCGATCACGCTCACTTCACCTTCTCGAATGTTCAAGTGACCCTTAGGAAAGGCAGCGTCGCGTCCCTTCACACTCAAAACGCGACGGAGTCTCGTTTGAAGTTGGAAAAGGGCGAGGCGCTCTTTGCAATCGAAGACAAGATTCCCGGTCACACCTTTATCGCTATGGCTGGAAAGACAGAAACCGCAGCGATTGGCACACGCTTCCTCGTGAAGAAGGGCCGTGAAGTGACGGTCTATGTCGAGGTCGGCCAGGTTTCTTTTGAGGCCGCCGGTAAGAAAGTAAAAGTGAACGCAGGTCAGGCTTTTAAGGGGCAGGACAAGGTTACTCCCAAGGCCGTTCGCGCTCCTAAGAGAGATAGCTTCCTCGGCTGGACCGATGAAGCGCTCCAGCGCCGCGTGGATTACGAAGGCTTCGTCTATCCACAAAACTTCCTCGCATCGACGGCTGCAAAAGCGCTGGTGACACAGCTAAAAGACTCAAACATGGCGGTTCGGGCCCGAGCGCTCTTCGCTTTCAGAGCTCTCCAGAGCCAAGGCGAATTCGCCGCCCTCGCGACCATGAATTGCAGCGATAAAGAGCTGGGTAAGGTTCAAAAAGAGCTCTTCGCCTTAGACGCTGGACAAAGAAACTCCACTGCCCTCCTCTCCGACCTGCTCCAAGCCCATATTTATCAGGCGTTTACTCTTTCAAAGGGGTCGAAGAACGCCTTGAAATCTTTGGCGAAGAAACATCCAAGTCGCCACGCTCAGATTAAAGAGCTCTCCTTAGCGTTGAAGAATGCTATTGAGACAAGCGGCGGTGGAATTGGCCCAGAGGCTTTGATCGCTCTAAAGCTCTCTCGACTCTGTGGACTCCCGAAGTTAGATATCGACTTTTGGTCTCTCGTCGCAGCTCGCAATGTGAACAAGCAAGGGACATTGACCCTCGGTGAACACATCACACTGTTAATCTTGCCTCGCAAGCTTCAGAAGACAAAGAACGCCAAGCGTCGTCTTGAGTTGGCCCGTATCGCTTTGCCAGAATCCATTGCGAAGGAAGAGGACCTGCTTCTCCAAGTGCAGCTGACCTCAGTCTTGGCAGGCGCTGCGGCAAACGACGGCGATCTTTCGCCTATGCTGCGAAGAATCATCCTTGAAGACCTCACGGTTCCCGCAGCGGATCGGGCTTTGTTGGCCTCTCGCGCTTTTCAGGGACTCTTAATCGGTCTCAAGAAGCGCTCGACCTCAGGGCCTCGGATCTTGATTCGTAAAGACAAGGCCTATGTGAGCTTTAGCTTCAAACCGCAAAAGTTCCAAAAGCAGGTCTTCCTTTGCGGCAGCTGGGATAATTGGCACGAGACCAAGACTCCCATGACTCGTCAGAAAGACGGCTCATTCAAGGTCTTGATTCCCTTGGAGCGGGCTCGATACGAGTATAAATTCCGCATGGGAGATAAGGACAATCACTGGTACACCGACCCAAGCCATAAGCTCCAGTTAGACGATACCCGGGGCGCGACGAACTCGCTCTTGGACCTTCGATAGATCTTAAGATCAGGCCTCAGTCACAATTAATGCAATGTTGTCCTGTCCCCCAGGATGACCGTCTACGCCACGGAGCGCCCATTCAACGAGCGCCGTGGCGTATTTTCGTGGGTGGCACCCAATGTCTCCGTAGAGCTGAAGAAGGTGCTCGGGCTGAAGGGAGAATTCAGCGTGGCGATAGTTGCACTCGTCGATGCCGTCCGTGAACGCGAGGATGAGGTCCCTGGCTTGAGTTTTGAATTGAAAGAGCGTTGCGCGCTGCGCCTCAAGGGTCTGTGAACGCTCTGGGGAAACATAGCGAGTGTTGTGTGGGTTCACCGCCGCACCAGATTGCTGAGGTCCTATGAGGGCTATGGTGGAGTCTCCAAAACTAAGGCCGAAGCCACTCTTGGACTTTCTGTTGTGAATAGCAATGACGAGGGTTGTATCGGAGTTCGGGAAGCTGGACCCTGAGCTGTGAAGCTGGGCGACGCGATCAGCAAGCTCTTGGGCATCCTTGGGGAGGCTGGCGTTGATTGATTGTCTAAGAAGCTCGATGAGGTCGTGGCTTGACGACCAGCCAAAGTGAGCATCGGCCACGGCTAAGACAGAGTTTTCACCGTCGTCATAGACGAAAAGCGCGTCTTCATTCTGGTTGTCCTTGTCACCCTTATATTTCTTGGACGGTGATTCCCGATCTGAACCTACGGTTATGGCGACAGCGTTGTGTGCGCTGCAGTCTTCGATATGAACCTCACCGTATTGACCATGGTCTTTCCCGAGGCACATCAATTGGTGGGGAGTGGTCATTGTGTTTTCCTTGTGTTGGTCTGGTCGACGCTCAATTGTTCAGCCAGAATTTTAGTCTATTCCTTAGGCGCTTGGCCAATCTCTGGGAACATCGAAATCGAGGGTCTTGAGTGTTTCCAGATAGACCTTGAAACATTCAAGGCTCCGGAATGAATCGCCGCTGATCACTGAATCAATACCACAGTGAGGGCAGAGGGCTGTTTGATTAGAGTCGATCCAGCGCTGAATCAGTTGAGGTGAATAAACGCTGAGGCAAAAGTAGCAGCCGCAACTTTGGCTGCTCTCCAAGTCCGCCCGATTTCGAATGCTCACAGGGCTAGGATCGGGAGGCTGGCTCATAGGCAGACTTTCTTCTCGTTTTAGTAATTTTGGGAGATCGCCGTAGGGGAATTCTGTCACCAATCCGCAGATAACTTGTCGTGATTCTTTGCTTCCCTAACAATGGAGAACTTGACGGTCTCATAGAGCAAGGAGGCATAGCATGGAAGAAAACGAAGCGGGGAGCGCCTTTGATCGTATTGGCAAGCGCAAACGGGTTGTGGCTGAGCGAGATCATCAATGCGCGAACTGTGATTCCAAGTTAGCCCCCAGGGTTTCCCTCGGCAATGGGCCGCTCACCTTCTTCTATCTCTTCGCGAGCTTTATCTCTGCCTTTCTTATCGTTTACTACTTCGAGCAGGTCTATGTGGCCGCCGGTGCCTTCTTCATTTTCTTTAGTTTGATGGGGTGGTCGAGGCGCAGACGATACAAGGAGTGTCGAGCCTGCGGCCATGTGGTGACGGATGCTGTTGAGCCCTTAGCTCCGTCAAGTTCAGGGCTCGGCAGCTCTTCAATGAAGAAGAAGCGAGGAAATGGCCTCGTTAACTATATTTTGGACACCAAGGGCGAGCGACGGGGATGGTGGTCCTGATCGGAGGCTGCCACTTGTCTCAGAGAGTTTTGTGATTTCCAAGGGATCTTGGGGAGCGCTGTCACGTCCAATACCGTCATGTGGTTGGGAGGCATGTCCTCAAACTGCTTTTGAGAAAATCTTGAAGAGGTTTGCCTTGGCTATGTCTGGGAAAATGGAAGCTTTCGATCGTGTTTTGGGTGAAGAAAGCGAAATGGAATATGAGTGCTTCAACTGCCGCTCCATAAAGCCTCCCACCCTCACCTTTATGAGTCGTGTTGGGCCTCCAATCTTTGGGATTCTGACTATCGTCGCTCCCATTGTTTACAGTTTCTTCGCGGAAGACTTCATCGACCCTCTTATCCTCGGGGTCTTCTTTTTCATTCTTTGTGGACGATCAATAAAGAATCGAGAGAAAGGCTGCGCGGACTGTGGATCGGTCTTGGTGGCTGGAGCGCGTCGAGAAGGAATGCCGGGGACGCGTGCGATGCCGACAGCGCAGGGACGCAGGTTTGCGCCTGATTTCTTCTAAAATCAGTAACTATGTGTGAATTCCAGACTCTGACTTCTATTCGCTGAAGCGACAATCGAGCGCGTAGTCCCGGACCTCATGAGTTTTGAGGTCAATTTCAAAGACCCATAGACCGTCGTTCAATGCCAAGACTCGACTGACATAGACTCTCACCGCTAAATTCCGATGATTGGAGATCTTGAGGACCTGGTCATATTCAGCGTAGTCCCAGATGACATGGCTTCCTTGATCATCGTTGAGGCTAATTTTAAGATCCTCTTCGATCAGTGAACCGAGATTTTCATTTGTGTTATCCACAAAGCAGCGTTCCGGGCGGGGGTTCGCCCCTTCGGAGTCAAAGGCCCATAGGACCTTGTCGGTGTGAGTTGATGGGAAGTTCGTGTGGTCGCCAAAACATCCCAGGCACGGCAGGTTTTGGCTGCGTACAATAGCGAAAACCGCGAGCGTAGTGAGCAAGACGAACTGCGCGATTTTTCTCTTATTCACTTTGTTTGGCGTATGCTTCATAACCTCATGTCCTCGCTACCCAAAATCAGTGCACCAATAAGAATTTAGACTCTGTCAAAGGCGATTTTTCACGGGTGAATGATATGTCGCAGGCAGGAATCAAGAAGCTCTCCGGTCTTCCCCGGAATCGCCATCGACGGAATGAACATCAGCGGGGTGATTCTGTTAATCGGAGGTATCATTCTCAGGAATAAAGAAGGCCGTGGAGATTGACTATCCTACAATTTCCACTTTTTTTGTACAATTTGGTCCGATTGAGTCTAGTGCTCTGTCATCCTTGAATCTTTGGGTTCTGACAGCTCATTCGCCCATGAGCATCGTCCCGGCTCAGTCGTTGAGCCCGCTCAATTCCTTGCGCCCTGGTCCGTCATCACGGTCCTTGCTCATGAACAAATGCCCTCGCCAGAGACCCTAACGATTTAAGTGTGCCAGAGCACTAGGAACTGTTGTAGCGATTGAAAACGGCCTTTCGTTGAATCATTGACGACTATTCAGGAGCAGCTTGTTTTTTTTATTGAAATGAAATAGGAGTCACAAATGGCTAAGAAACGCGCACGGGGCAAAGCGTCCAAAGGTCCATTGATGAGTAAGCAGGTTCTCGTAGCAGGGGCACTTTTCGTTATTGTCGGTGGGATAATTGGCGCGGTTCTTGTCAATAAAAAGGGGAGTTCTGAGGATAATAAACAGCGCGACGAATACGTTGAGAAGCAGGAACGGAATACCTATCTCCGTACAGTAAAATATCTTAGGGAGGGCCTTGAAGTCGATCGCTTTTCAGCAAAAGAGTTCTTTGAGAGCCAGGGCAGTCTTGTCCAACACAAGAAATATTCTCGCCGTACGTTGAAATTTTTGAACGCACTGAGCACCGAAGAGTGGGTGAATCCACACCAGGTCGCGGGGCGAATTCCAAGTGATTCAGCGTTACGGGCCGCGATGTCCGAATTTAAGTCAAGCCAATCCAAAGTTCAGTCATTCGTCGCCCAACAAAGAGATAAGGAGGCCTATGTGGAATGGACGAGCGCTATGAAGAAACTAGGCGCATTCCTAGAATCTATGGAAACGAAATTTGGCTGATGCTGCTGGATTGAATGCGATGCGCGGCAAATCATCAGCGGATTCTTCGATGCAACTGACTCAGTTTAAAAGGCGCCACCAGCGATTAATTTCCTATCGGGCCTTCCAGTTTCTCGGTCAACCTTGAAGTCTC
>JARGOJ010001192.1 GCA_029210225.1 Planctomycetota bacterium | reverse complement strand
TGCCCATCTTCCAGAACGATCTTATATTTCCGAGCCTGAGAATTAAAAGCGACAATTCTAAATCGCCCCGGCCTCGACCGAACCCCGACAATCTGCCCAACAGTCAAGCCATTCCAACACTGCAGAGCTTTCGGATCGGACCGAGGCGCCGACTCTCCAGGCAATATTACTTGATCGCGACGCAGTTTAAACAGCCCACCGTTCGGCTGCTTGGCAATAATTGGATAGCGCGGAGCCCGAGGGTTGAGCTGGACGATAGTCATTGATTCTTGACTGAAGGTGACCCGAACGAGCATCCCCAATTCATAACATTCCATAACCTCAATGGCAGCTTTCTCTATAGTCTTAGGTCCTCGCGTCAATTGAACGCCCTCAGTCCGCTTCCATTTCTTCGACGCTTCATACCAAGGGAAGCGGCGCTCTTCTGCCTTAAACTCCAGGCTATGCCTGACCCAATGACCCTTTATCGGATCACGGTACGTGGGATGTTTCTGGTGAAGCATCTCGTGATAGACAGTGTGAGCAAGAACCCAAATCGGAGCCGTCTTCAGTTGGGAATTCACTCCGATTGATTTCTTCTTCGGATAGTACTTCCCCCATGCTCCCTTCCACTTTTTCGCCCAAAATATTTTCGCGCAAATAGCACCTTGAAAGTAATGCTCGTTCAAGACCACGAAGAGCTGATCGAGGTCATTTGTCTCTGGCAGAATCGGTCTCGGCATCCGTCCTATTTTCCGTCTTTCTTAGCTTGTAGGGCGACAAAATCGAAGTCGATCAGCCATTATAAAAGGACCAGTAGAAATGCTAAAGCGCTTATCTCACCGCAGCTGATATTTGTCTAGACTCCGACGACCACGAAGGAAGCCCGCAAAAGAGAACTCAAGAATTGCACAACTGTTCTTTCCAAATCTTAGTACAAAAGTTATGACTGAATAGCAGCAGTTTTGAACGCCAGGGCGCACAAAACAAACATCCCTAGCGAATCTTACAGTATGGAGTCCCGCCGTGTCTTTTTTCAGTCCGAAACCACCGCCCTATGATCCTCTGGAATGGCAAAAGCAACCCTGGCCCATCCGGATCCGGCAAGCTTGCGAAGCCTGGGCGATACAAGGCTATGGCAGTCCAATCTCTGTTTACCTGCTTTACATCATTAAGATCTTCGGCTATATGGCGCTCTGGGCCTTCTTCGTCTCCTTCACACCAGGACTTGGCGAGATTGAGTCCATTGGTGAATGGGCCTTCACACCCATAGCCTTTCAAAAAGCCATTCTATGGAGCATGGCCTTCGAAGGCTTAGGCTTAGGCTGCGCCAGCGGTCCTCTGACGGCCCGATATTGGCCTCCAATTGGAGGAGTGCTTCACTTTATGAGGCCGGGAACAACCAAGCTCCCGCTCTTTCCGAAGATGCCAATACTTGGTGGTATTCAACGATCTTATCTCGACGTCGCTCTCTACGCGGCCCATTATGTGCTGCTTTTCCGGGCCCTCATTGCTCCCGAATTGACCTTTGAACTCTTGCTTCCCATAGCGATCATCCTGCCCATTCTTGGCCTCGCCGATAAGACGATCTTCTTAGCCTCTCGGGCCGAACATTACTACGTTGCGGTCATCTGTTTTCTTTTTAAAGAAGATTGGATCGCGGGCTGCATTGCCATTCAATTGGCCATTTGGATTTGGGCCGCCGTATCAAAGCTCACTCACCACTTCCCAACGGTTGTCGGGGTCATGACCAGCAACAGTCCGACAACACCCTTTCCATTCATTCGCAAATTAATGTATCGAAGTTACCCCGACGATCTCCGAGCATCAAAGCTCGCCTATTTCCTCGCTCATTGCGGGTCAGTCATTGAGTTTGCATTTCCAATTATCCTCGCCGTCGCGGCGGGAGGCTGGCCCACCCTTGTTGGCCTCATCATTATGGCAACATTCCACGCCTTTATTACCAGTAACTTTCCCATGGCCGTTCCCATTGAATGGAACGTGCTCGTGGTTTATAGCGGTTTCTACCTCTTCGGCGAACACGCAGCCGTGAGCTTCCTCCACTTGCAATCACCCATTCTCATCGTCTTTCTCTTCACTATGCTGGTCATTATTCCAACAATAGGGAACTTCTTCCCAAAGTGGATTTCATTTCTCTTTTCGATGAGATATTACGCCGGCAATTGGCCCTACAGCGTCTGGCTCTTTAGCAAAGAAGCTGGGGCTCAAAAGAAGCTTAATGACACGCTTAAGAAATCATCAGCCGCAGTCACTGAGCAGCTCGCGATCCTCTATGACGAAAGCACCATCGCCGGGCTGCTCGGGAAGGTGCCGGCGTTTCGTGCGATGCACCTTCAAGGCCGGGCCTTGCACCCCTTACTTCCCCAAGCCGTGGACGACCTTGAGGCCTATGAATATGTGGACGGTGAGTTAGTCGCCGGCCTCGCACTCGGCTGGAATTTCGGAGACGGACACCTCCACGATGAACGCCTGCTCTCCGCCATTCAACAGCAATGCCATTTCGAAGAAGGCCAACTTCGGTGCATCTTTTTAGAGTCCCAGCCG
>JARGOJ010001191.1 GCA_029210225.1 Planctomycetota bacterium | reverse complement strand
TGTTGCCTTGGTCCTTTCGAAGGTCCTTGGGCAGGGGAATCGCCTCTGATGACGGCGCTTCAAAGGAGACGAGGCTGAGGATTTGGCTCTGCCTTAAGCGCCCGGCGATGGCTTCAATGCTCGTTGAGGCGACGGTGGGCTCGCTTGAACCGGCCGCACGGGTAGGATCGAGGCGAATATTGGGGCTGTTGCCGAGGCTTGTGGAGGTCTTGACCATGCGACGGTAGATCAAATCGAGAGCGCGGCCGGCTTCGACGGCTGTGCTATAGCGCTCGTCCTTAGATTTCGCGCACATTTTTTGGACGAAGTCGTTGAGCATGTCTCGGCCGAGCCCAAGGGGGGGACTGGGGCGCAGAATCTGCTTTTCGAGGACCTCGACGACAGAGTTGCCGGTGAAGGGGGGATGGCCTTCAAGAAGCTCGAAGAGCAGCATACCGACGCCATAGAGGTCGGTGCGACCGTCTACATCGTCCGCCGTGGCTTGCTCAGGGGCCATGTATTGAGGAGTACCGAGAATCTCGCCGAAAGCCGAGAGCGTCTCGGAGGTCGAGGAGCTGAGGATTCGGACGGTTCCAAAGTCGGTGATGTAGACCCTGTTGATCTCTTCGTTGTAGAGGATGTTGGCGGGCTTCATATCGCGGTGGACGATGCCGAGTTCGTGGGCTGCGGTGAGGCCTTGTAAAACTTGGGATACGACCCAGATCGCTTGTTGCGGGGGAAGCGGGCCGCCTCCTTCGAGGATCTCTTTGAGGTTCTTGCCTTTGACATATTCCATGATCATGAAATACATCGAGCCCCGCTGGTCGAAGTCGAAGACCTGAACGACGTTCGGGTGAGAGAGGCTGGCGGCAGCGCGGGCTTCCCTTTGGAAGCGTTCAGCCATACCTTCAATGCGGGTTAAGCGGGGATGCAGGAGCTTGACGCAAACTTCGCGGTCGAGGCGCTCATGATGGGCGAGGTAAGTGTTTCCCATGCCTCCAGAGCCAACGCTTCGGAGTATCTTGCAGCCGCCGAGGGTTTTGCCAATGACGTTGTTTGGCGTGATGTCTGCAGAGGAGTTTTGAACGGCTTGCTGGCAGAAGCGTTGAATGGTCTTCTCTTGAAACGCTGTGATATAGCCGAGGTCGACGAGGACCTTCGCGAGCTTGTCTCCGCTTTTCTCCTGCTTCTCAAGGGCATGGTCGAATTGATCAGGGGTGATGAAACCTCGGTCGACGGCGGTCTCACCAAAAAGTCGACCCATATCCTCAGAACCCATGATGCACCTGCTTTCCTTGCAGGGAATGTTCAACTGTCAGATTTGATTCTGACACATGACGCGATGCGTTCATAATCTGACACCCGAGCAAAACTTGAGCACTTTTCTTAACCTCTTTTTAACAAAGGGTTTAAATACCGAGAAAAAGTGATCCTGCTTTGGTCTCACGTTTGCTTATCTAACGAGCTGTCAAAGGACGTGTTAAACAGCCTGACACGCTGATCAAACACATTGAAGATTGAAACACCAAGAGTCTTCAAACCTTAACACATGAACGGGACAACAATCGAGGACTCCCACAGCTGTCAAAATTCTAACGTACTGACAGCTGTCAGATAGAGAAGACCCGGAGACGACCATGAGCCAAAGCCCAGGCATGTCAGACACGCAAAAGATGTTGAGCGCCCCCCCCGCCCTCCGTCACTTAGATCCTGTCTATCTGGAAGCCCCAGAGAGTCGTGATCTGCCACATCGCTCCGTGATGCATTGGAAACGTAAAATCTTCCACATGATCGGAATCGGATCTGTAGGCTTGACCCTGGCCTTCTCTGGCATCCCGCAAATCTATGCGTTGATCATTCTCGCGGTGGTTTCGGCCCTCATTATTCCCTGCGACTACGGTCGCCGCTTCTTCCCGAAGTTCAAGGAGAAGGTCTTCAACGACTTCCGCTTCATCATGCGGGACTACGAACGAAACAACGTGACCGGAATGTCCTGGTTCCTTATCTCCATGCTCCTCACCATGGCCATTGCGCCGATTGAGATTGCTGGTTTGGCGGCCTTGCTGCTTGCTTTTGGAGATCCTTGGGCCTCTGTCTTTGGCATTCGTTTTGGAAAGACAAAGCTCTTCGGCACGAAAAAGACACTCGAAGGTTTGCTTGGTTGCTTCGCAGTTTGCACAACCGTCAGCCTCGTCTACTTCTCCTTCGCAAACCTGGTCGCTCCCGGAATGGTGATTCCCGCCGCTCTCTTAGCAGGAGCCACAGGAGCCATCGCCGAGTCCTTACCAGCGAAGAAAGTCGACGATAACTTCACGATTCCTCTCGCTAGTGCTCCAGCGCTTATGGGGATTGTTTACTTATTGGGTTGAACTAAGAACCCACAAAAAATCAACGAGCTTCGACTTGTCGAGGTTCTGCGAAATCTCTGAGAGGATGAATCCACTAAGGTGACCCGTGGCTTCATCCTCTCTCCTTTTTTTCTTTTTGAAAAATGAACTGTCCTTGAGCGTTAAGACTCAAGCCGATCTAAAGCCCAGCGTGCGTGGATTTGGACGGCATCGGCGGG
>JARGOJ010001190.1:462-2545 GCA_029210225.1 Planctomycetota bacterium | reverse complement strand
GAAACACGTCGTCTGGTTCCCGAGAGGCGTGTTTCAACGATGCCGACGCTGGAACGGAGCTATGAGAGCTTGCCCGAAGGGTCGCTGGAGTTGATCCAAGGGGCCGAAGGATCCGTGGCGATTAGTTGGCCCATGATTCCTGATGATCAAGTTGAGAAAAGCTACTTGTTGGCGTTCCTTACAATGCCTCTCCTTTTCGGCTTTTATATGCTCTTCTGGATATTGCGTTATCGTCAATCTAGGCCGGTCATCTCCATTGATGGCGATTCTCTCAGCTTTGAAAGGCCTGGTTCACGCCTGGAACGATTCTCTTTAGAAGCGACGCGGCATGAAGTTCAAGCGGTCGAGTTTGAGTCGGGGGCGCTTTTCGTGACTATTCGAGGGCAGCGGACGCTTTGGATCTCTTCCAACGGAATTGGTCAAGTGCTTAAAGAGCGTGAAGTGGCGGCGCTTTACCAAGTTTTGCGATCGTGGCAAGCGAATCGAGTGACTCCACATCGACGTACGAAACAAGACAAAGATAAGAAATGACTGGGCTAGGTTTTTTCGCCTCATGTCGAATTCTTAGTCCCCTGACTGATGTGATTGAGCTTGAGCAATACGCTCGTTCTTTAGTAGTTATTTAGATTGCGAATGGCTTGGAGGGGCGTTATTCCTAACTTGCTCGGCGCCTCCGATTGAGTCTTTGACTGCAGTGAATTGCCGTTTAGCGCTGTCTGCTTTCACTTTTCTTTTTAATTCTCTGTCCTGACTTTGGGATTTCAAGAAGGTCTTGAGTTGAGTTCAGAGGGGGGTTGAAGTTGCAAATGACATTGCACGAACGACTTCGCACGCTTGAATTGCAGTTATTTTGAGTATCCCCTGAGCTCCTTATTTTTTCATGGCCGGGCTCATGACGCCTTGTCTCGCCTGAGTGACACTCCTGTCGACGTTTCCGTTTGAGTGTAAATTTTACAATTCATTTTGATATTGTCGGCGATGCCAAGTAAGTAGGGGCCTGTACATCGAGTTATCGAATTTTTCAACGAATGGGTCAGTTTGTGAAATTAGCGAACAAGTGTTTTCCAATATTGTTGGTGCTTTGCATCTCTCACAATGTTTGGGCTCAGGAGCCAGATAAGGTTCCACCTAAGGTTGAGGATAAAGACAAGGCCGCTGGGGAAGAAGACAGGGCTAAGACACCGGCCCTTCCGGGCAAAACTGAGAAAAAAGTCATTTTGCCAGTCAAGATTAAGCAGGATCGCTTCGCTCGGGAAAGCGAAGTTGATGGTCGGCTCAGAGCTTTGGAGCGACGAACAAAAGTTCAGCAGAAGACGATTGAGGACCTTCAAAAAGAGCTGGCAGAGACGAAGGAGAATGCCGCGAAGGGCGACGCGCTCTCAACAGAAGACTCCGACTACAGTCTGGAAGATGTCTCCGATGATTTAGAGGAATTGCGCGGGCGCCTAGATGATCTGGTGAGCATCAGCGGTTACTACGATTTTGAATACAGCGACGCCACTCGCGGCAGTCGAGAGTCGTTCCGCCAGCATCACGTCTCCATCTTTCTATCCCGAAAATTGGGCGAGTTTCGATTCTTTACAGAGATCGAATTTGAAGACGCGACCAATATTAAAGGGAACGGCGATGGCACCTTCAATGAGTCCGATGGAGAAGTCAAGGTTGAGACCGCTTGGGGACAATGGGAGCCAAAAGATTGGTTCAAGGTACGTGCGGGCTTCTTTCTCATTCCTCACTGGTACCACATTAATCACTTCCCCTATTTAACGAATACGACGCTTCGTCCAAATTTTATTCGGCGAATTGTCCCCTTTCAAACCAATGGAGTCATGATCCATGGAACCTATTTTTTCGAGAACTCAGGCACCGAGAATCTCAGTGACTTTGGACTGACCTACTATGCCTATGTTGGTAACGGTCGGACTTCGAATCCAGGTAAAGGTGATGATGATCACAACAAGAACCTTGGTGGCCGGGTGGTCTTTCATTTGCCGCGCCCCGATTGGATTCGGAAGCTTAACCTTGGGTTTGGAACTTATATTGAAGATGACAGCTCAAAAGCCCGCGATGAATATGAGCGAAT
>JARGOJ010001190.1:0-452 GCA_029210225.1 Planctomycetota bacterium | reverse complement strand
AGTGGGCTCTTTCGTTATTTTGGAGTTCGATCTGAATACGAATATTCCCGGGTTCAGGTCAAAGGAGCGAAGGATTTCTTCAAAGAAGGAGTCTATGTCGAGCCTTACCTCGGGCTGAGTCTTTTTGACTGGGATGTCATACTCTTCGCCCGTCATGAGCGGACCGACCTTAACAGTCGTCTTTCTACTGGCCAGGCGCTTGACGGTCATCGGAATTTTTTGGGTTTTCGGTTTTTTCCGCATCCCTATGTTTCATTAAAGGCCGAAGTCTTTCGTGAATACACCGAGGACGACTCGCTCCCCAATCGCGAGGGTCTTGTCCTCGCCTTTGTCATCAACTTTTAACGAGGAAGGATAGGTTCGGTGAAGAAATTACTAAAAACCCTGGTCCTCGTTCTCAGCTTAAGCGCTGTCTGCGCGCCCACTTTCGGCGATGATCCCAAAGATCGGCT
>JARGOJ010001189.1 GCA_029210225.1 Planctomycetota bacterium | reverse complement strand
AGATTCCCAGTGCAGCCAAGAATCACACAGCTGGTCACACACTCCTTGTGATAGCTGGCCTGGCACTGATCGCACTCGACAATGACACCTTCGCTTACAAAGTCACGGCAATAAGGACAGTGCGGGCCATGACCGCTGTTCTTAGTCCTTATCTGGGATTGAATCTTCGCCATCAGCCGTCCATCTATTCAGGTGTCGTATTCACTCGGGCGCTTCAACATTGACACTTTATGAATCGGGGCGAAGGGGGTCACTTGAGGGCGGCGCGATGTTTGGCTTTGCATAGAAATTGTCGCGGCTTGATTTTGCTTTCTTAGCTGACTCGTCCCCTTCAACCATCCCTCCTACGACTTCTCCTGGCTTTCTCTTTTTAGGCTGGGTCGGTGTTGCATCGGATGAGAACAAAAGCGCCGCGACTAAGCCCATAAAAGCGACAGTCACGGTCAGCATAAAGGTCATAACGGCCGCCTTAGGACCGATAACCCCAACAATCAAGAGTAGGAAGAAACCCAGTCCCGCCATAGCAAAGACATAGCTTGAGAGCTCCGAAGATTGCTCCCTATCCCGGGATCGTCTGGCCTCTAACAACTCCGCTTGGTCTGGCCCCTTCTCCTGAACACGAATCGACGATTGTAACTTTGAAGCCCCCGTAAGCTGTAGGCTCCCGGCACAGCCAAGAATCACACAGCTGGTCACACACTCTTTGTGATAGTGAGCCTGGCACTGATCGCACTCGACAATCACGCCCTCGCTTAACACGTCACGGCAATAAGGACAGTGGGGGCTAGCACCGTCGTTTGTCTGCCGCTTTTGCGATTGAATCTTGCTCATAGACACTCCCTCCCCTTTACAACCTTCAATCCTCGGCCAAGGTCGATCCAAAACGCAAGTTCTTGCTTCGACAGAAAAATAGTATTCGTTTTTAAAAAAAGATGAATGAATGAAGTCGTCGACAGAACAGACCATTCAATTAGCCAGAAAAAGTAAGTTTGCAACCCTTTGATTTGTCTCTCTTTTATAACACCCATTTTATTCCACAATCGATGAATACAATTGGTCCGCCATCCCACAAACTGAGAGTCATTGGACGCTGAACGTCGCTGATGAATTTGTGTCTTTTTAGAGCTTGTTATCCTACACAAGTCGAGGGAATAGAACCGAAGTATAGAGCTATGACTGAGTTTCATCCAAGAGAAGCGGCCCTCGGTCGCTACCTGATTGAACGTGGCATCCTCTCCATGGCTCAAGCCCAGTTTTTCCTTGAGAAAGGCCAGAGAGAAAATCAAGCGCTCATGACTGTCCTCTGCCAACAAGGAATCCTCACTCCTGAAGCCGCAAAGCAGCTCTTTTTCGACGCCCAAACCAAGATCGACAAGAACCCGACTCACCACCCCAATAGCCCCCCAGCTGGAGCCCTCAGCCCCCTCTTTGTTTCATCGAGACGCCCAAACGAGAACCTCGTCGTCACCCTGAAAGAAGACGCCTCACGACCCTCTCTAGGCGACGCCTCCATCACCCCCTTCGACGCTGACGAGCCTCCCACTCCTAGCGAGGCTCAACCCAATATGGAGAGCTGCTTCGACGGTCCACGCTATGAATTTGTTGAGGGAGATACGGAGGATTCTTTTCTTGCGCTGGATGTCGCCCTCGATAAATCTGTGCTCATGAAGCTAGGCCCCGAAGCAAACAAAGCCAAAACCTTTATTCGAGAAGCGCTCATTCTCGCCAGCCTCGACCATCCCTGCATCCCTCGGGTCCTCGATATCGGTGAACGGGCCGGACGGGTCTTCTTCACCCTCGATCAAAGCCCCGGGAAGGCTCTCTCAGAGAGTTATGACGTTTCCGATATCGGACTCCTGCCCCGGCTCCGAAGCGTCCTCGATGTCTGCGATGCCCTCAAACACGCAGGCCAAAAGGGCCTTGTCCACGGGCGATTAGACCCCAGCGTCCTCTTTGTTGGCGACTATGGACGCATTCTCGTCTCAGGTTGGAGCGACGCCTTTGTCCTTCGAGACAGCCCCCTTCGCCATAAAATCACTGTGAAACCAACCAAGTTCATCAGCTCTTCCGGCACCGCTCCCGAGCTGCAAGCCGGTGAGAACCCACAACTCTCCGCCGATGTTTGGAGCCTCGGCCAACTCATGACGGTCCTCATATTTGAACGGGTCCTCGATACCATCCCCGACGCGCTCCTAGCCATTCAACAGAAAGCCACGGCCCCCAACCCTGAACACCGCTACCCTAACGCCGGAGCCCTCGGCGACGACATCCGAGCTTTCCTCGACGACGAAAGAGTCAGCGCTCTGGCCGAAGGCCCCCTTCGATCTGTTCGGCGCTTCGCGCAACGCCACAGCATTCCCAGCGCATTCTTCGTCGTCTCCCTCGTGATCATTATCATCACAGCAGCGCTCACCATCACCGATTGGCTCCAAGCACGAAACGAAGAACAGCGAGCCCAGGAAGCCGCTCTCAACTCCCAAGAAACTAAAGCGGCAGCAAAGATTCAAGTAACTCAATCCCTGTCGGAGCTCGGCGATTTTCTGGCG
>JARGOJ010001188.1 GCA_029210225.1 Planctomycetota bacterium | reverse complement strand
GTCAACCGAACGGCACGAGCGTTTCCAGGCGAGTCCGACATTCCACAGCAGCTTTCGAAAAGCCATTCGCCTATTTAATTCCCGTTGAGTTACCATTGAGACATCATTTAGGAGGATGCTTTTTGCAATGGCCATTCAAATACGATGTCAGAGTTGCGGTTCCAAAGTTCAGCTCTCAAGCAAATATTTAGGTAAAAAAGTTAGCTGCCCAAACTGCCAAAGTCAGATCAAGGTCCCCGGTGAAGAGACTATTGAGGCACAACGGCAACGGCGAGCAGCCAAGAAAAGAGGGGCCGTCAAAGATGCCCCCATCAAAGTCCGGATCTCCGAGCCTTTAAACATCCGTTTTTATTTTTGGAGATTGCTAGGGGCGGTTTTTCTCCTAGTTTTTTTTGGAGGTCCCGCATATCTATTGCTCAGCTACGGTGTTGAACTTGCCCAGGGCCTCTCTAGGGGGAATGCCTTGACCTTGGAGCGGGCTAGTCTCTTGATTGCCTCGCTCTCGGCTGGGATCATCATTCTTGGAGGATTGACGACTTACTTGGCGACGGCCACCACCTCTATCAGTTTTTCAGAAAGCATCGAGATTCGATCCATTCTCAAAACGAAGCGTTGGGATTGGAATGATGTCGCATACTTATGTTTCTTTAGATACCAAGCTGGAACAGAAACTATAGACCCCGAGGATGAGGCCTGCGGTGTTCGAATCGGGCGAAAAGACGGGTCTCGTTTTCAATCTTATATGTCTCCTGTCGAGTTGAAATCACTGTGTCAATTTATGAGAAACAGCGGTTTGCTGCGCCTCCTGAAGACTCGCCCCGCTCCTGAGAAGGTCGAAATCTTCAATGTATTGGGCTTTGGCTTATTTCTTGTTCTAATGATTCCAATCGTTGTTTTGACTCTTTACTGCTCAATGATTCCCATATCCAAGTTATATAAGGGCCTGGTTATTGTCGTCGGTGTCTTGGCTGCATTGGCGTATCTAAGGTATATCGTTTTCAATGTTCCATACCGGGTGACCTTGGATAACGAGATCAAGGCCAAGTATCTTTTTAGAAACGAACAGATTACGAAGTGGGCGGATGTCACACTGCTGACTTACATCAAAGTTCGTTTGAGGCGGCGTGCAAAGATGCGAGTGTTAACGATCCATGTTAAAGAAGGCGGCCAGCAGATCTCGTGGATTTCCTTAATTGATCCTCGTGTGCTACCGGATCTTCAAGCCATTGCTTTGGAACAGAACCCTGAGATTTTGCTCCAATTTCAGTCCAGCTTTTGATCTCTTGGCTTTTGCCTTCCGCCATTGAGCCTTTCGGCACAGATAGCTCAGCCCGAGCGTCCAGTTTTTTTGACGAATGCTCGAAAATTGATAGACCGCCGCTGTACTATCTGGGTCCTTGTCGTAGCTATGAGCTACAATCAGAAACGACCAAACTTACAGGATACAGTTGACGGGAGGGCCCATGGCGACCAGAAAAGCGACGAAGAAAAAAGCGCCGTCTGTTGAAGACATCGAAGCAATGGATACAGAGATTCCCGAATTGACCTACACTAGTTCCACTAAGAAGACCTTGTGGGCCGCGTACAATAAACTTGTTGAAAAGGTGAAAAACACCGAATCCGGAGGCCCCAGCGAGCTTGTCCGGAAGCAGGACGAAAACAAACTGGTTGCCAAAGTGCTTGACTCTAGCGTGGAGAGCATCGTTCAAAGCGCTGGCGCCCTTAAGCTTGGTCTGAATCGAGCGCTCGATGACATCAGCCAGAAAATGCTGGATGAAAGCGGAAAGCTGGCCTCAATCGAACAGGCTATCGAGATTGAAGAAAAACGCCTGGAAGAACTCCACGACATCCAAGTCGCTGCCGAGACCCTTCAAAATCTGCTCGCCGAGCATGACGCCGCCAAGGAGAGCTTTGAAGAGCTTATCGCCAGCCGAAAAGAAGAAGTCGAAGCTTCTCTAAAAGATGCCTGCGACAAATGCGCCGAACACATTCGATTGGAGTTGGAACAGTTCGAAGACCAGACTACTCAGAAAGCAGCCCTTTGGGAAAAAGAGCAAAAACTTCATGAAGAAAGCGTGAAAGAGCGTGACGCGGAGCTAGCAAAACAGCGGACGCGTGAGGAAGAAGAGTATAACTACAAGCTCACGCAAGCTCGCATGAAAGACAAAGACAGCTATGAGGCCCGTCAGGCGGAACTCGAAGAAGAACTCTTGAGTCGCAAACAAAAATTGGAGCATGAGTTCTCTGCCCGAGAAGAGGCGATCAAAGCCCACGAGAACGAACTCGCGAAACTGAGAGAGCAAGCTCAAAATTTCCCAGAACAATTAAAAGCGGCTGTCGCCCATGCCGAAAAGGAGACGATCGCGGAGGTCAAACGGGAGGCCAAAGTTGCGGCCGACCTCAACGCTCAAAAGGCTGAATCGGAACAAGAGCTACTTCAATTCAAAGTCTCGACCTTGGAATCAAAAATTGGTGAGCAACAGAATCGAATTTTGGAATTGACCCAGCAGCTCGATGTCGCGACCGCAAAGGTCCAGGACATTGCC
>JARGOJ010000098.1:1351-14759 GCA_029210225.1 Planctomycetota bacterium | reverse complement strand
TAGACGACGAAGTCATCGAGGAAATGACCGATGGGAATGAAGTTCAAGCCAGGAATAACCCACGATTTGAACTTTGGCAGGCCGACTATGAAGGAAAATCCACTGCTTGGAAGAACGGCTCCTTCGAGCACAACGCCCTGAACCTTTTCAAGCAAATCCCGCCGCAAGCTGAACCTGTCCCCCTCCGTAAGAGTCATGGTGTCTTGGACAACCGCGCCCCCCTGGCTGTGTCCCCAGAGAATCACATGCTCGCTGGGGTCGTTTTGAATAAGCGCCCTCACGACGGCCGCGTCTTCACCGACACGATAGATTTCCCCACCGTCTTCGAGCTCACCGGGGAATTTTTGGAGGCGGACATCGTGCTCGAAGAAGGGATTCACATAGCCTCGTTTGACAAGGACGGTCACCCGAAATTCGGGCGTCTCGGCCATCCAGTCGGAGAGGCCTAGGAGACCGTAGCGATAGTCTTCGGCAAATCCAGGGACGAATATGACGGACGCCGTGGACTTGCTCTGACGGCCCCTCGTAACAACGATGGCTTCCGCTTCCCCGAGAGCCCAGCGGACCGCTTTGACGTTCTCCGGGAGATAGTCTTTAGCGGGGTAACGAGGATTTGGTAGGGGCGCGTTGATGCGGTTCCAACCGGCGATGAAGAGCACGATGGCAACGAGCACCATGACGGTTAGGACAGCGATGACGACCGGGACTACCATTCTTTGCGATTCCTCATCAGCTCTTCGTATTTGCGAATGCTCTTCAGGCCTTGAACAGAGTCGACTTTGGGGGTGTATCCGAAGTCTTTTCTGAAGCGGTCATCACTGATTGTTGTTGGATATTTGAAGTAGTCCAACAAGTGCATGGGGAAGCGCATCCCCAGGCGGGAGAGCGCGTTGACAAAAGGATAAGCAACAAAGTGAGGAACAGGAACAGGGACGCCCCCGGCGAGTTCAATGGCTCTCTTGTAGGGGACCACTCCTTCACCGGCGACATTGTAGATTCCGTAGTGTTCTTTCTCCACGGCGAGGTCAATGGCGGCGGTGATGTCGTCTTGGTGGAGGAATTGGAGAACGGGGTCGTAACCCATGAGGTGAGGAGAGACTTTTTGTCGGAGGAGGGAGCAGGTGGCGTTGTGGATGTCAGGGCCGATGATGTTTGCTGGGCGTAGGATGAGGATTTTAAGTCGACGATAGCGCCAGAGGTAGTGAGACGCGATGGTATCCAAGGCCACGGCGTCCGCGAGTTCAGGAAATATCTGGCTGGCGCGCAGGGTTGATTCTTCGGAGAGGTACATGTGATTGTGCTGATGAGCGCCGTAGACGTGGTAGGTGCTCATCACTATGGTTTGCCGCAGCTCGTGTTTGACGCAGAGATCCATGAGGTTGCGGGTGCCGAGGACGTTCAGGTCGAAGCGCCATTTCATGCGGCCGACGGTGTTGCGAACACGTCCCAGGTGAACCAAGATTTTGAAGTCGTGTTGGCGAAAGACCTCGGCCATTTTTCGGTGTTGATATCGAACCTGATAGAACTTTCCGGGGAAAGGATCGGGGTGACGTCGTGGTCGGGCGTCGACTCCGACGACTTTGTATTTCTCTGCGAGTTTGTGGGCGACAAGATTGGCCAGGCCTCCCGACACGCCGGTGATAAGAATTTCTTCCATGTGTCCTTTGTCCTTTCCCTCAAAAATATTTGGCGCCGCGTTCTTTTAGGCCTCGTGAAATCAACATTTCGATGCACTTGGTCACAGTGTTGACCTTGTCTTGCACCTCCGGATCCGGGGCGTCTGCGTCCCCCGTGAAGCGAAGGGGTTCACCGAAGTAGAGGCGGACCTTGCATGGGAGAGGGAGCATTCCCACGGGGCCGAGAAGGGGGAAGAAGGGGGTGACGGGGGCGTAGGGGGCGCCGAGGAGCTTGGCGAGGGGCTTGGCGTCGTAGATGCTGGGGTAGGTTTCTTCGGCGCCAATGACGGCGATGGGAACGATGGGAGTGTTCGTTTCGAGGGCCAGACGGACGAAGCCGGTGCCAAAACGCTGGAGTTGATAGCGCTTCCAGATGGTTTTACCGGAGCCTCTGACTCCTTCGGGGAAGACCATGACGGCTTGATCTTGTTCGAGGAGCCGACGGCAGTTAGCAGGGTCGCCGACTGTTTGGCCGGCGCGGTAGAAGAGGGTGCTGACCCAGGGGAGAGAGGGGAACCAGCGCTCGACCATGCCGCGGACGATGCGCGGGGGGTCGGCGTAGAGGGCCATGGCGGTGCCGATGAACATGCCGTCGAAGGGGATTTGCCCGCTGTGATTAGCAATGAGGAGGACGCGGCCTTGGGGGACTTTTTCGAGGCCTTTGGCTTCGACGCGGAAGTATTTGTCGTAGAGAGGTCGGCAGGCTGCGAGAGCGGCGAGGGCGACATCGGGGTTAAAGCCCCAATCGTCGTATCCTGCGGAGTTGAGCTTGGGAACGTTCTTGAGAATTTTTTCTCGTTCCTCCGCGCTGATGTTCTTCTGAACAGCCTTCTTCATTAAGGACTTCATCGACGGCCACAACTTCATTTCGGCTCTCCCAGTAACGATTCGCTCTTAATGAACGGCCGCATTATATCGATGACGCGTCGCGTCACAAGAGAAATAATGCCGCGCCGCGTCATATTATCTATCGAACCTTTGAGACTTCATTCTATGTATCTAGAGAAGATAAGGGGACGGATCCGTGCAAGGAATTTTGAACAAGATTTCTCTTTAGGGGATATCTGTATTGCTCAGATCTAGAAACACGAAAAGTCAAAGAGCCGGGCTCGCTTTGTGTGAGGAGCCTCAAGTTTGGCAAAAGAAAAGATGAAGAATCTCATTTGGCTTCATGAAGCAAACTTTGAATTCGTTCAAAGCTTTCATACAATCTAAAAGCATGCAATTCATTCGCGGATTACCACAGAGGGTGGGATTTCCTGGGGAATCTGCTTAGACATCATTTTGGAGACGTCCATGAACAGTCCGCAAACCAAGCTTTTCAAAGGCTTCTCCTTTGTGGCTACGCTTCTCGCAAGCTTTCTTGTGCTGCCCACAGCTCACGCTCAGGACCTGAACGTGGTATCGGTTCAAGAGGTTCGTACCCGTGCTTTTCACGGCGACACACTTCGTCTGAGACGCCTCCTCGCGAATCTAGATGCTGGGACTGCCGGAACTTTTGATGTCCAAGTGTTACTCAGTGATGACACTGCTCTTGATGCCGGCGACACGGTGCTCAGCACCTTCACCATCGCTAACATTCCGGGCAACTCGCTGGATGGGCCGGCAAATTTAACCGTCACAATTCCGAACATGGTGGTCCCTGGGACTTACTTTATCCTCTTAAACGCCGACAGCGGCGGAGCGATCACCGAAACCAACGAGAATAACAACCTCGGATCGAGCGGCGCGATCACCATTGAAGCCCGCCCGGGAGACCTCAACCTCAACGGTGTGGTCCAAGTCGACGACGTCACCGCCGTTATTAACGAAGCCCTCGGCGGGACTCTCTCAGGACGTGGCGACATAAACAACAGCGGAAACGTCGATATTGTCGATGTGGTCGGCTCGATCAACATCGTCCTCAATACTCCTCCCAGCGCCATGGCCGACACCCTCACGACCAACGAAGATATCAACAACGTCACTTTCGCTTTTCCAGGTCTGCTCGGCAACGACGTCGACATGAACAGCAACACACTTCAGGTCAACAACTTTGACATGATCAGTAGCAACGGAGTCCCAGTCACCGTTCAATTCAACGGCACCGTCACCGGTTACAACCCAAGAATGTTCCCCAACGTGGACAGCCTCGCCCTTGGCTCGACGGCGCTTGATTCGTTCCTCTACACCGTGACCGACGATCAAGGCGGCTTCACCACAGCCGCGACCACAATCGCGATCTCAGGACGCAATGACAACCCTGTAGCTGGCGACGACATGTTCGCAACAGCCTATTCAAACACGCTCTTCGGAGTGGGCCAAAGCGCACCTGTCATGGTGACAGGCACAGTGCTCGCCAATGACATGGACGTCGATATCGGCGACACCATCACCGCAAGCGCTGTCACTATGCAGGGCGGCGCGACGATCACCATGATGTCCGATGGAACCTTTACTTACCTGCCAGCGCGCAACGCAACTGGCCCACAGACATTCAATTATACCGTCACAGACAACAACGGTGGCACGGACACTGGAACAGTGACCATCATGATCTTTCCCCAGCGTATCTTCTATGTGGATGCCAACGCAGCAGCTGGGGGCGATGGCCGGAATGTGACGCCTTACAATTCACTCAACGGCGCAAATGGAGCCGCCGATACAACTGGAGATATTGTCTACGTCTTTGATGATGGCCCGACTGGCACGACTCCAGGCGCTATTGCTTTACTAAACAATCAGCAATTGCTCGGCAACGTCGACCTCATCGTCAATGGCACAACAATCTTTACTGCCGCGGGCACCCCCACTTTAGTCAACGCTGGCGACCTGATCACAATCAACGGAATGAATGTGACGGTTCGTGGATTTCAGATCAATCCAAGCTCTGGATCCGCCGTAACAACAGGTAACGGCACCCCGACCAATATCGGCACCTTAACTATCAGTAATTGCGCCATCAATGCTGCGGCTGGACCCGCTTTTCGCTGCAACCCAACAACCTCAGGTGTCTTGGCGGTTAGCCTCAGCTCGGTGAGCGCAACCAATCCGACAAATCAACCAAATATCATTATCGGCCAGGTCTCTGGAAGCTTTACCGCCCCAGTCGGTACGCTGACCGCGAATGGTAACGCGGGCCAAGCGTTTCGAGTGACCAATGGCTCCGCGACAATCAATTATGGTGGGTTGATTAATTCTAATCCACGCCCGAACGCAATCGACATTACTGGCACAACCGGTGGAAGCGTCACTCTCGGCGGAACCATCACTATCGATACACCCCAAAATGGTATCGCCTTCAACCTGGCAAACAATGCCGGCAACCTCATATTCGGTGAGACCAATAACGTGACCGATGGCCTTGTCAGCGTCATGAACAACACCGGAATGATAAGTTTCACCAACGTCAACGTCGACAACACAGCAACAAATCGATCTGGAGTCGACTTCGACGACAGCATAGTGACAATGGGGAACGGAACCGTGAACTCAGGTACAGGCGCCGCCTTTAGCGCGGTTGACTGCGCCTTGACCGTCAATCTTACAGCCGTTTCAAGTAGCGGCTCATCCGCTCCCGGCATCAACCTCATGAACACGAGCGGAAGCTTCACTATCACCGGAGACGTCAATGACACTCCCGGAAGTGGTGGAATCATCACCAACAATACAAATGGGACTGGCGCCATTCGAATGAATAACGTTCTCAATCCCACCCTTGAGAACATGGTCATTGGAACTCCGGGAGCAACGGCCGACGGCACCGCCAATTCTGCAACGAATACCATTGCGACCGTCGGAATTAGTTCTCAAACAGTCAGCAACCTAACCATACTCAACTGCTTAATCTCAGACACTGGCGGCTCAGCGATTAAGGGGGTCAACACGACTACGAATCTGACAGTGACGAACACAAACTTCATTGATTGTGGAGACACAGCGGCCGACGAGATCATTGACTTCAATAATGCGAATGTTGAGCTTCGCGGCACAGTGCAATTCACCAATTGCAACTTCCTAGACAACTCTGGAGAAATCTTTATTCTCGACAATGCCGGCGGAACCACGAACCTCGGTTTCGATACCTGCACCTTTGATGTAAGCGACGATAGAGCCATCGTGACAACGATTTCTGGCGGCACGCTGAACTTGGCCGTACAAAATAGCACGCTCAGTAATATTGGAGTCGACACTACTGACTCAGGCATCGCCATTAACGTCCTCGGAAGCGGAAATGGTGTTTATACAATCAACAACACCTCGTTTAGCACGATCTCTGGTTCTGGCATAAATTTTCAGAATCTTGGATCGGGAGCTTCCGCGACCTTAACTGTCACTGGATCGGCCACAAGTTCCTTTACAGGAATTGGCCAAAGGGGCATTCAAGTCACGGCTGGCGCTCAGGTGGCCTCGACAACTGTCAACCTACGCGACCTAAACATTACGAGCCAATTGCAATGTGTGCTCTACAGTCTGAACGCTGGAACCTTCAACAGCAATATCACTACCCAAAACATCACAACGAATATGTTCACCTCCACCGGCTCTCAAGCCATCCAAGTCGGCGTCGACGGAGGATCAACCCGAGATATCTCGCCGCGCCTGAACATTCGTAATTCAAACTTCACTACAAATGACGCAACTTCCCGTCCCGCGTCATTCCTGATTAGCAATGTCAATTCAAACGCATCGATTTTTCACCTCACGTTGGATAGCAGTACCTTGACCGGTCCCAATTTAGGGACAGTCCTTACTATGAATGACAACGCGGTCTTCTGCGCGAACTTCACAAATAACACCTTCGACAACACTGGCGGTGGCAGCGACCTCATTTTGACCAATAATAACGCCACTGATCCGTTCCAACTCCAAGGATTTGCAGGAAACGGAACCGATGGCGCCGCTGTTTTCGCCTTTTTGTCTGGCCAAAATACATTCGATGCCTTCCAAGTAAACGGAAATGTCAACTACGCTGCAGGCACCTGCCTCTTGCCTCCAGCCCCATGATTCCGCACCTAGCAAAGATTCAATGACAAAGAGGGATAGCTTTCACGCTGTCCCTCTTTCATTTTCGACTAAGATAGAGCTATGAGCCTCTTCACTTTCCTCAATCAACTCTGGCACAGCGGCCGCGTTGAAGTCAGCGCAGACCAAGACGCCATCGGCTCCGACGAAAGCAAAATCCGCCGCTATCTACGAGGCCTCAGCCAACAACAAGGCCCCGACCTGCCCTTCTCTCCACCTCCGTTGGATGAGGATGCGGCGCTCTGGGCCTCAATCAAGCTCTATCGTGCGGCGCAGTTTTTGGTCTACCTCGAAGCTAAAGACGTACTCATTCAAAAAGAACTGAGCAAACCCTACAAGGGCTCCACCGACCCTGCTTCCCTGGCCTACTCCGTCGACCTCAGCTTTCGCTTCCTAGGCGACCTGCTCTTCCTCGCTCAAAAGAACAAAGGCCGGGAGGCCCTAGTGACCGCTCTGCAAAAACTGGCGACTCAGTGGCCCCTCTCTTCCGTAGGCATTCCAGGCCTCCAAATACCTCCGTCTCTCCCCTTTCTCAAAAATCCTTGTTTGAAGCAGCTCTACGTCGACCGCATCATCGCGCAGAGTGACCTCTCTCGATTAACAAACAATGAAGTCCGCGACTCTGTCAAAGCGGCCCTGGGCATGTATCCTGAGTTTAGCCCAGAACTCGCAAAAGCTCTGGAAAACGACACTGACCCCGCGAAGGAATAAACATGGGCGAGCAATGGCAAGAACTCGTAGCGACCCTCAACACACAGGTCTTCGAGCGCCTCAAGCGGACATTCATTGGCAAGAGCGAGATCGTCGACCTGCTCGGAGTCTCCCTTGTCGCAGGAGAGAACCTCTTTATCCTCGGCCCCCCGGGAACCGCTAAGAGCGCCCTGGTCAATGAATTGGCCAGGCTTATCGAGGGCAAATCCTTCGAATATCTACTCACCCGATTCACCGAACCCAACGAGCTCTTCGGCCCCTTTGATATCAGTAAACTCCGTGAAGGAGAATTGATCACGAACACGGAAGGTATGCTCCCCGAAGCCTCCCTCGTCTTTTTAGACGAGCTGCTCAACGCCAACAGCGCCATTCTCAACGGACTTCTCATGGTCCTGAACGAACGGGTCTTCCGCCGAGGCAAAGAGCGCTGGAAGCTCCCCACCCTCATGGTCGTCGGCGCGAGTAACCATCTCCCTCAAGACGACGCCCTCCAAGCCCTCTTCGACCGCTTCCTGCTCCGCGTTCACTGCGACAACGTCCCCGAAGAGCAACTCACCGATGTCCTCGAAGCCGGTTGGCGCCACGAGTTAAAGCTGACCCAACGTCAACAGGCCAAAACAGTCTCTGTCGACGACATTCGAATTCTGCAAAGCCAGCTCTCTAATCTAGATTTCTCAAAGGTTCGCGCCGAATACAGCGCCCTCGTTCGACGCCTCCGATACGCTGGTATCTCCGTTTCAGACCGCCGCGCCGTCAAGCTCCAACGACTCATCGGCGCCAGCGCGATCTTAAGCGGTCGCCTCACAGTCGAACTCTCTGACCTCTGGGTGCTTCGCTATATTTGGGATGCCGAAGAAGAGCAAGAGGTGCTCGCCGGCATCGTCAATGAAGTCACTCAGAAACACTCGACGACTCCCGGGGCCCATCCTCGCTCCAGATCCACAGAACGCGTCGACGAAGAAGCGCTGGCAAGGGATCTGGACATTCTCAAAAAACAACTCAGCCGCTCCAGCATTCCCGAGGCCGACCTATCCTATCTCAAAGATCGAATCGGCATCCTCGCCGCACGGTGTGAATGGATAGTTGACGAAACTCAACGTCACACAATGAGAAGTGGAGTGCAAGGTCTCTGGCAGCTCGTCGGAGAGGCCCCATGAACGCTCGCTGGGCCGTCACGATTCCTCTGAGCCGATCCCTCTCTGCAGGCTCTATGAGGCTCGGTGAGGGGATAGAAGCCTATGTTGAGTCCGGCCCAGAATTACTATGGATCAAGGGTTCGCAAGACTTAAAGCAAGACCGAGAGTTAGACCTCAAGCTGCGCGTTCTGCCCCAAGTCACGCGATATTCAGTGAACATCGCCGGTCAATTGACGCCTCACGAACGTCGTCTACCAAGCGGCGTCTTGCCTGCTGGCACCTGGCGCTCCCTCGATTCATTGCTTGTCCTCAAGCCACAGGTCGCTGCTTTTTCCGGGCGCGCTCCTGCAAAAATCACTATCCGCCTTGTTCGCAGCAGGACGCTCAAAGCTTGTCAACTCTTGCTGACCACTATTGATGCGCTCCACGAATACGCAAAGAGCACTGCCCAATGCCGCTTGGACGCTCTTCGCTTCGCCATGAACAGTCAGCGCCAAGTGCTTGTTTCCGGCCAACCCACCCCCGCGCTCTCAGGATCATTATTTGTCCGAAACGGCTGCGTCGCTTGGCCTGCTGGCTTTAATTTAGAGCCTTGCCTAGACCAGACAAGCTTGCAAATTGTTCTCAACCTTGTCCCTGGCGACCTGGCCCTGTTCTCGGAGGATGGTCACTACGAGGTCATCGCAGCCAATCAATTCCATCCTCTCACTCGGGGCAATGTCTGGGCGTCGAAGAGAGGCGCCTCATGATGATTATTCGCCGGGCTAGAGATTACCTCGTTCCTCCGCTCTTTTCATTCTGGAAGTGGAGCCAAGATGGCACTGTGCTTTGCTGGCGTGATGGGACAACCATCGCCTTCAGGCAAGAGCTCGACGCCATTGTGGAAAAACTCGCCGCGACCGGTCTACCACCGCTCTCCAGCATTGCCTTAATCCTCGGGGCTTGCCAAGCCGAAGACTGGCGTCAATTCGGCTTAAAGGACCTACACAAGTTCCTCACAAACCTCACCGGTAACCCCGACCCAGACAGCCTCCCAGCCCTCACCTTCGGCCTAGAAACAATCCGCTGTCTTCGTCCCCAATTACGAGGATCACTCAATGCAAAGATTCAACTTTGCCAATTAATTTTCGAGAGCGACCCCGGCAAGTACAGCCGCGAAGAGAGCTATCCAATTATTGACTCCCTCGGCGACCTCGGCGCTCCGACTATTCAACACACAGCTATGTTGGCCCCTGCGATCGCCAATTATGAACGCCTCAAACAAAGCGTTCTCTTCCTCGCCGACGAATTGCAATTCCTCGATGTCGATCAGATTGAACTCCGCTCAAAAACTGGGCTCGACTCAATTCCTGACAAGAGCGAAGAAGTCCCTCTGCCGAAAATTTTCAGAGGCCTGCTCAAAGAACTGGAAGACGACGACGACTTTGGAGGCATTGCCCGCTTGGCCCGTCGCGCCCTCGTCGCTGCCACCCTCCCGCGCCCTGCTTCCATCCCCGATGAGACAACTCTCGGCGGCATCTCAGACATATCCAATCGAGGGCGCCTTGATCGCCTTTTACCCACCGAATTAGCCCACGACGATTTAGTTCTCGCCGCCCGAATCGCCAATAACGAAGCCCTCTACTGGCTTCAAGAAATTCAACCCAAGCCCCCATCTAGAGGTCGGCTGATCGTCTTAGATGGAGGAATTCGCCTTTGGGGTCGCGCCCGCCGCTTCGCCCTCGCCGTCACCTTAGCTTATGCCCTCCGTTCAGAGCCCAAGAGCCCGTTATTTGTCCAGAAGATCCTAAAAGACCGAATCATTCCCATCCGAATGGACTCCAAGACCGAATTGCTAGAACTCCTCGGTTTCCTCGACTGCTCTATTCATCCCGGCAGCGCCCTCAAATCAATTCTCTATTTCAAAACCGAAGAATGCGAAGACTTCGACAGGATCCTCGTTACGTCTTCCCAAAGTTTTTCTGACCCAGAGTTTATGCATTCCTACCAAAACGCAAAGAGAGTCGGAAAGGACAATACCCTCTTCGTCGCAACGGTCAATGAAACGGGAAACTTCGAGCTTTGGTCCTTAGGGCAGAGAGGTCGGAAACGTTGGCGCAAATCAATTCTACCTATAGAAGACATCGCCCCTAAAAACAATAATAAAAGGCCCGGCCGCCCCTTATATGATGAAATTCACGACCCGGCCCTACCCGAGATCCTCTATCAACGCCCCTTCCCCATTCGTCTTCCTCAGCCTCGTCTGAAATATACTGACGTTCGATCGAGCCCGACGTACAATTCTGTGAGCGTGACGAAGGATGGCCGCTTACTCCATTGGGACTCCGCTCGTTTCGGCGGTCTACAAGTCACCGACCAGTTACCAAGTGGTCAAAAGTGCTTTTTCTCAATTAATAATAACGGCCTTGTTATTCTTGTATTGCTTCACGCCAACAATCTCTACTTTGTCTACGCCCAACTCGGTCAGTTCGACTGTCAAATTGTCGAAACCAAATTTGACCGGAAGAATCTTAGAGGAGTCGCTTACCATAGGGGGGGCTTCTTCCTTATTCACAATGATCGTTCTATCGGCGTTTATAATAGTTACTCCGGTCAATTATTAGAGACTGTTCAATTCCCGAGTCATTTGGACTGGTCTCATCGACGATTTTTCAGAGACACAGAGAAGAAATGGTGGGCGCTCTCGTTCAACGGTCAGTCCGCAGCTCTCGAGATGGTTCCTAACGCAACCGAAGACTGGTGGTTGTTCGATCGGGATGGACTGGACGGCCCCTGGGCCCTCGTGAATCAGGGATTCATTGCTTGCACTGTCGACGGAAGGATGACTGCCCTCCCTCATGTTATTAAACGCCCTGTCTCTTTAGTCAATCTCGCGCCAGAAGGACATAAGGTGATCCTAAGAGGGATAAGAGACAGTTCAGAGTCTATACGGGGCAAGAACTACCTCTATAACCTCAAGACCAAAGAGCACGTTGCCCTCGACAAAAACAGCAACGAGCTCCTGCTGCCAACTTCTAACCCCTGGTCCGAGCATACGCTCACCCATTTCACATCGATCAGCATCTCGCAAAACCAGGAGATCATTCTTCATGCAAGGAAACGGAGCTTTTGCGTAAGATTGGATCACGAATCGGGAGAGCTTCGTCTCACGACGATCACCGGCTTCACAGATCGCTTGAAGCATCGATCCTTTTCAAAAAATCCCTTCCCTTACAAGAATCGGCGCTATGCATTGAGACGTCTCCATTGGAGGGACGGCAGTGAAGCCTTCTTAGACTCCCGAGGTATGCTACACCTCATCAGCTCCGAACCGAGATCCCCACAGATCACACTTATATTGTCGGAGAGCCATCTCTCCATTTGGCTCAGTGATCGGCGTGTCTATGGATCCAACTACTTCTTTGGTCCGAGTCAAATACATAGAAAGCTCAGACCCGACGAAGTCCAGTCGATCCTGATTGAGTTTGCCAGGAGGCTGATTTGACACCGTTCCCCCTGGCCATGATCCCCACAAATACTTCTCAACGCCCAACAAAAGCTTGGTTTATCCCCGGAGATGACCCCAAGTATTGGCTCCGAGAACTGACCGTCACCGGGCTCCCTATCGCGGAATTCGGACTGTATTTCATGCCCACATCGATGTCCGATCGCAGCCCCAATGGCCTCTTTGTCGTCCTTTCAAACCCAAGCCGTCTGAGCCATCACTCCTGGTCCGCCATTCCCTACGGGCAGCTCGCGCAGCTCTACCTCCCAACGCACTGCCAACTCAACCCGGCTGTCGAAGCCATTGAAATTGAGGCCGAGATTAACTTTTCCGTCGCCGTCTTCCACCCAGGAATCGGGCTGGTCGGCTTTGAACAATCGGAGATGAAGAGCATCCACGATCTTATTGAGCGCCCCAAGAAAAGCCCCGATTTCCAATGGAATCAAGCCAGCTCCAGCAACTCATTAGAGACCCCACGATTAATTTCCGTCCGCCCCGAAGTCCAATTGAACGTCGCCACAGTCCTCGAAGAAGCACGAGGAGACATCGGCCAAAGTGCCATCGCGCCAGACAAATCACATCGACCTCAAAGCAAAGTGACACCGAGTAAAGACAAAGCCCCTTCTCAATCAGGAGAGCAAGCCGGCCCTGGAAACGCTGAGTCAAATCAAGCCGACGATCCGAGTTGGTTCAAAAAAGCGGTCGCGAAGGGTGTCCAGTGGATTTCAGAAAAGCCCCAAACAAGCGGTCCCGGCAAGACAGGCTGGTTCAATAAGCTCAGCGATTGGGCTGGGCGAACCCTCAGTCCAAAAATTCTTGAGAGCCGCGAGGACGAGATCCGACGACTGCTGAGAATGCTCGATGAGAACCCCGATGAAGGACTGAGGTATGCCCTCCCCCTCTCGTCCTCGCCCTCTCCTTCTTCCAGCCCCGGTCAGTTCAATCCGAGCACACAACTGCCTCCGAGAACAGTCGATTATGGAGTTGGTCAGAAGGGACAAGCTAGCGACCCATGGAATCTAGACCCAAAAGTCGTCGCGAGCCTCAGAGAAAAGTATCGAGAAGCCGCCAAGCGTGAGCTTCACCTCGGTCGCCATCGCCGCGCCGCCTACATCTTCTCTGAGCTGCTTGGAGACAGCAACAACGCCGCACTCGCGCTCATGGACGGTAAACACTACCTCGAAGCCGCCATGCTCTATAAAGATCGAATGGGACAGACTCGCCAGGCTGCGCTCTGTCTTTCTCAAGGAGGCTACTTCAGGGATGCGATTGAACTCTATGAGAGCGTTCTTTTGTATGAACAAGCAGGAGACCTCTATAAACGACTGGAGCTACACGAGGAGAGCCGGCAGGCGTACAGAAGAGCCGCAGAAATCCTCCTGACCAATGGTGAGCTT
>JARGOJ010000098.1:450-1341 GCA_029210225.1 Planctomycetota bacterium | reverse complement strand
TTTTACGCGCCGGACAAATCCTAGATAAGAAAGCCGATCAACCCAGAGAAGCTCTTGAGATTTTTAGGCGCGGCTGGAATAAAGATGGGCAAGCCTCCAGCTGCATCCTCGCTGAGTTTGAAATTTATGGGCGACTGTCAATGCACGAAGAGGCCGAGAAGAGGCTCCATGAATTCGGTGAGCAACCCTACCCGACAAAGCGCGTTCAATTGTTAGTCTCTGCCACAGCGCAAGTTTCGCAGTCTTACCCGAACACGGAGCTGAGAAAGCTGGCGGCCGATAAGACCCGCATTATTATTGGTCTGCGCTTGCCGAATTCTTCTAGAGTTGAGGCCAAACAGTTGATTCGTTGGCTCAACCACACCGAGCCCAAAGATCATTTATTGGCCCGTGATAGTCAGCGCTATCAAGAGCTGTCCAAAGGGACGAAGACTCGAAAACGACCCAGCAAGGCTCGGAGCGAAGTTCAATTAAAGAAACGATTCCAGCTCCCCAGCGGCCATTGGCAAAAAGCGGCCAGTGACGGTCACAACTTCTATGTTGCCGGCCTCTTCAATCGTCAACCAATTGTCGCTCGTGTCTTAGAGAATGGTAGGAGCTGCATGCAAGCGTAATAGAGGGTTGTTGACGATGGTCTCCCAGGACCGCAACAACCCTCTATTACGCTTGCATGCAGCTCCTTTGCCACTCTCCCAATTTTACTAAAGTTCTCCAATCATCCGCCTTTAAGTATTCACCGCTTCGCAAATGCAGATTTGATCCAACGCTCCAATTTAATTGGAACCCCTCATTGGCTCAGCCCGAGAGCCATTGCCGCGACTTACACAGAAACAGGAATGGCGTGGACCCTCGTACAAAAAGACCAGGAATTGACACTCCATTGCTACGCCG
>JARGOJ010000098.1:0-440 GCA_029210225.1 Planctomycetota bacterium | reverse complement strand
CCTCAACGGCCTCCAAGATCCCAACTCAGAGATCCGTCGCATCCTCGGGATCGCCTTAGAGAAAGCTCAGGCAAACGATGACAGCGACTTCGTTTTTTCAAACCCTGAGCAGAGCTTTCCATTCTCTGCGGCCGGGCCCTTCATGGGGAGCCACGGAGATATGCTCTTCATCGCCCACAACACGACTCTCTACTCTTTCAAGAACACCAACGCCGAAGAGCGAACCCAGTTCGATGACCCTATCGAGAGTTTTGTGAATTCCCCTGAATTGACAAAGCCCCGATTAGTTATAGGATTCAGTAGAGGAGCCCGGTATATAGGTGATACTGATAACTTGAGCGCTGGAGTCAGTTTTGCTCAAGATATGATCAACCCAAAATTTGCCTTTACCAAAAACGGCCTCGTCATTGCAGCCTCCCCTAAATTTGGCCGCGTTTATC
>JARGOJ010000097.1 GCA_029210225.1 Planctomycetota bacterium | reverse complement strand
GGGTTGGAAATACGGAGTTAAGCCCGGTGAAAACGATTCCTCTGTCACTGGCTGGATGGTCCTCGCTCTCAAAGCGGCAAAAACAGCAGGTCTTGAGGTTCCCGCCGAGTCCTTTGACGGCGCCCAAAATTGGTTCAAGCGCGTCACCGGACCGAATGGGGCTGTGGGTTATGTAAGCGCTGGCGGTGGTTCTTCCTACATTCCGTCGCAGAAGGGTCAGTTCACCGAGGTCCCTTGTCTGACCGCCGTCTCCGTCGTCTGCCGAATCTCCACCGGTGAGAAAGCGAGCACGCCTCAACTGAAGAAGGGCGTCGCTTTGATCTTGAAGAGCTTGCCTACGAAGAAGTCAGACAACTCCTTGACGAACTACTATTACTGGTATTACGCCAGCTACGCCATGTTCCAGGTCGGTGGACAGAAATGGCAAAAATGGCATAAGCCTATGTATAAGATCTTGAAGGAATCCATGCGAACGGATGGCTGTTCACGGGGTTCATTCGATCCAGTGAGTGAGTGGAGCATTGCTGGAGGACGAGTTTATGCCACAGCGATCAACATCCTAACCCTTGAAGTAGTCAAGCGTTACAAGCGAATCGGCAAATAGATCAAAGTTTTCAAGATTTCCGGGAACCAGGGCCGGTCCTCTTGGGTTAAAGAAGCCCTGGCATACTATCTAAACATTCGGTGTGTCAGGAGACCTCCGGTTTCGGGTGTCTCAAAACGCACAACAGTTCTTTCAACAGAGTTTATTCGAGACTGAGAATAAAGCGGCAATCCGGCGAAAGTCAAGTAAAACAAGACCTGAAGCAGTGATTGCCAAACGATCAATATCCACAATTGTCAAAAGTTCATAATGATTGACAAAACGATGTTGACAATTTCTCAAGAGAATATATTCTTAGGTCCTATAAAGAGAGATGGATCTCTGAGCGTAAAGCGAAGAAAGGTGAGTCATGGGTAAGCACGACGACGACTACTACGACGACGAAGATATGGAAGATGAAGCCGAGGAATTTATTCCGGAGGATCAAAAATCCAAATTCATGCTGATTCTTGGAACCTCATACGGCGTTTCCGCCCTGGTTCACTTGATCGGTCTCTTCATTCTTACAATTGTTATCTTCTTCGTGCCTTCACAGCAGAAGAAAGCCATTGTCATTACTAAGCGCGAAGTGAAGCCTCAGGTCTTCGACGAAAAACTTAAGCGCGACATGCACAAGACCCCAAAGATCCAGGCGGAAAAACCTGTCGAGAAGCCAATCGTGGTGCTCGAAGAAGAAGTTGAGATTACTAAGGAAGTTCCTAAGGGAACGGACATGTCCAACCTCTCTAATAAGAACCTTGACTCGACATCTGTTGTCGACGCCTATGGTGTTGGTGGTGGAGCAGCTGGTGCTTACGGGCAACGCTGGGGTAAAGGATCTCTCGCAAACGAAGGTGGATCCGAAGGCACCGAGAGCGCCGTGACCGCCGCGCTTCGTTGGCTCAGAAATCACCAAAGCGCCGACGGGAAATGGGACACAGACGGCTGGCGCGACAACTGTAAAAAAGGACGCTGCGACGGCGCAGGCCACAACAACGGCGACCAACGCTACGACGTCGGGATCACCGGCATGGCTCTCCTCGCTTTCCTCGGTAGTGGCCACACCCACCGCTTTGGAACCTTCAAACGCACTGTAAACAAGGGCCTTCGCTGGCTCATGAAGCAGCAAAAAGGCGACGGCTCCATCGGCTATCACGAAGGAGAAGAGATTTACAACCACGCTATTGCAACAATGGCGCTCTGTGAAGCCTTCGCTGTATCCCGTGACTTCAAACTCAAGAAATACGCTCAGCGCGCTGTCGACTATTGCATCAAAGCACAAAACGTCGGCCAGGGTTGGAAATACGGAATCAAGCCAGGTAACAACGATACCTCTGTGACCGGCTGGATGGTTCTCGCTCTTAAAGCTGCAAAGACCGGCGGAATTAAAGTTCCCCCTGAAGCTTTCAGCGGCGCTCAAAACTGGTTCAAACGCGCTACAGGTCCTAACGGAGCTGTGGGTTACCAAAGCGCTGGCGGTGGCTCTTCATACATTCCTGTCCAAAAGGGCAAGTTTGACGAAGTTCCTTGTATGACCGCTGTGTCCGTTATCTGCCGTATCTTCACCGGTGAGAAGACTTCTTCTGGCCAGATCAAAGACGGCGCCAAGCTCCTCCTCGCAGATCCTCCAGCATGGCCCTCTAAAGGCAATACCAAGAAGGTCAACTTCTACTACTGGTATTACGGCACTTACGCTATGTTCCAAGTCGGTGGACAAAAGTGGAAGTCTTGGAACAAGAGCATGCAGAAAGCCCTTCTCCCATACAACCGCAAGGGTGGCTGCGAAGACGGCTCTTGGGATCCAGTTGGAGAATGGTGTATCGCCGGTGGACGAGTTTACTCAACCGCGATCAACGCTCTGACACTTGAAATTTACTATCGCTACGAACGTGCAAACAAGTAGCGAACCTTAAAAACATTGGTCGAGACGACCTTTTGTTGTGCGTGATGGCGAGGCCGGTTGAATAAACCGGTCTCGCGATTTTTTGTACCGGGCTATTCCTCCGGCTACCGCTAAAATGCTCAAGACTCATAAATTGCTCTCGAAGGGTCCTCCATGAGCCTCCTCAACGAACGCTTTCACGCCGCCGTCAAACATCATCCTCACAAGCAATCTCTGCTGACACTCGAACTCCTCGCTCGACAAACGTCAAACCAAGATCGCCTCAACGCTCTCACCGATCAAGCCCTTAAAAAACTAGCCGACATCGCACTCCTCGGCGGCGCCGTCTGCGAGTGGATTCAATTCCAACCTAGCCTTCTCTCAACCCTTGAACTCCCCTGCCCCGGCCACGATGACATACAAGCCAGCGTCGCCGAGATCGCCAAAAACAAAGTCGATGATTGGGAAGCCCTAAGACAAATCCGTAGAGCCATGACTCTGCAAATTGCCGCCGCCGAAATCACATGCCAAAATGAAGAAGTCCCTCAGATTGATAGCCGCCAAGCCTCAGCGCTGCTATCGACCCTCAGCTCGGCGATCGTCCAAACCGGACTGGAGTGGCTCAATTTAACGGAAGGATTTGCTGTCATTGCCCTCGGCAAGCTCGGGGGATGGGAACTCAATTATTCGTCAGATATCGACATTCTCTATCTCAGCGAATCGAAGAACCCCGACTTTGAAAATAGAGCGAGGTTGCTCACACGAGAATTAGAAAGCGCCAAAGCCCCGGGCCGCCTGTTCCGTGTCGATCTCCGTCTTCGTCCCTATGGTCGTTCCGGAGCCTTGGTTCCAAGCCTGGCAGCGGCCGTGAAGTACTATCAAAAGCAAGGGCGAAGCTGGGAGCGGCAAGCCTTCGTTCGCGCTTGTCATCTCGCGGGAGATGCCGACGTGGGCGCACGCTTCTTAAAGGAAATGAATGCCTTCGTCTGGGACAACAAAGTCGAGGCGTCATCGATTACAAAGTTGGTCAAGCTTCGCGAGCGCACCGCTAAAGATGTGAAGAACCCAGAAGCGCACTTGAAACAAGGCCCCGGAGGCATCCGAGAGATTGAGTTTGTTGTGCAGTTTCTTCAAATGCTCCATGGTCAAGAGAACGAATCGCTGCGCGCAAAGGAGACGTGTGCAGCCATCGACGCCCTTGCCAATTCATCAATTATCTGGGCCAAAGAAGCAAATGCCCTCAGGGAGGCATACATCTTTCAGCGCTCCCTCGAACATCTCCTTCAACTAAAGCACGATCGTGAAGAGGAGATTGTCCCAGGTGACCCGGAGCAACGGTCGATCCTTGCCTACCCGTTTCAGATGGATCTGAAGAGCTTTGATGAGGCCTTCATCGCCCATCGGCGCTTTGCCCAATCTTTCCTCGCTGATGTCCTTCAAACTCCTTTTTCACAAAGCTCCGATGCCGATGAGAGCCGCTCGTTCCAAGATGCCATCTTGCAACAAGACCCCAAAAGCACCGCGGGCATCCAGTTTATGCAGGATCAGGGATTTGAGAACGGCAAAGTCGCGCTCAAAAATCTTGTCAAACTCGGTCACGAGAATAATCCTCTCCTGGCCCCCTCCGGCCGGGCTCGCACTCTTCTCGCTGGTCTCGCGCCGACCTTAGTCGAGGCCATCTCGAAGACGAGCGATCCTGATCGAACCCTTAAGAATCTAACTCGTGCGGTGGAAACCCTGGGCGCCAAGGCGACCTTTCTCCAATTACTCCTGCAAAAGGACGACACCCTTAAGATCTTCATTCGCCTCGCGGAAACCAGCGATTTCCTCATTCAATCCCTCGCAAGACGCCCCGGAGTGCTCGACGAAGTCATCGATCGCTTACAGACAAATCAGAGAGTCACGAAGGAGAGTATTGATAGGGAGTTGGCGCTCGCCCTCAATAGACCCGACCCTCACCTCGGCTTGACGAACATGGCGGCAATCAACACTCTGCACACGGGGATTCATGATTTGAGCGGTCGCTACAATGTGCAAAACACCGGGAGAGATCTCAGCTTTGTCGCGGATGGTTTGATAAACGGACTGCTCACCCTGGCCTATCGCGCTCTGGAGAGTCGATACAAAGATCGACCTCGAACCGAGAGTGGTGAGCTTGTGTCCTTCGCCGTCATGGCCGTGGGAAAACTAGGCGGCTCGGAGATCACTTACGGCTCCGACTACGACCTGCTCTTTATCTATGAAGGGAACGGGAAGACTCCGGACGGAACGACAGCTCAGCGCTTTTATCACCATCTGGTTCAAGAGTTGATCACCTTCGGTTCTCGCAAAGAGTTTGGCAGTGACCTTGCTCCAATTGATCCTCGCCTTCGACCCGGAGGCTCCAAGAGTCTCCTCGTCAGCTCGTTGAGCAAAGCGACGCGGTATTATGCTGGGATAAACAAAGGAGAGAACGCCGCCAACTGGGAGCGTCTCGCGCTGAGCAAAATTCGTCCGGTTGCTGGTGAGGTTGAGTTTGGGAGGCTGGCCAGCATCCAAATTCTTAAGGCTTGCGAGGAAGGATGCAATGAAGGCCTTTGGAAAAACATTCGAACCATGCGTGAGAAGCAGATTAAGAGCCGCGAGGCGCGCAACCTGAAGGTCGGTCCTGGAGGACTGGCCGATGTCGAATTTGTAACCTCCGCCTTTTCCTTGTCGCATAGGAGCGACTATCCAGATTTGAGGAAAGCAAACACCGCCGAGCTCATCATGGCGTTGAGGCAACACGATTTTCTCACGCGGAGCGAGACCCAAGGTTTGTTGACCGGCTATCAGTATTTAACAACCGTCAACGCTCGATTGAGGGTTCTTGAGGGGCAACCTAGCGCATTGCTGCCAAAGCTCGCTAAAGCCCAAAGAGCTCTGGCCCTACGGCTCGGATATGTTGACACCGCGAACCGAGCGGAAGAGAACTTCCTTGAGGAATTGCAATTTCAGCGGTCGGAGATCTTGCGAATTTGTCGCGGGATCATAGGCCGGGAGGAAAGCAAATCACAAGCCTGAGATCCGAATCTAGCTGGGACTCCCTAAGTCTCGTTTCGACCTGCTTTTGCGTTCGAATAACTTTTCTCAGTTTTATTTCGATCTTTTTGCACGAAAAGACCAAGTCATTGGCTAAATTCTTCAGGAAGGAGATATGCCGTGGCTTGTCCGGCTCCTGAAGAATTATTAAGTCTGCTTGGGCAGAGCCCTATGCCAGCCGCTCAGAGAATGGCTTTGGATAAACATCGCCAAAGTTGTGAGAGCTGCCGTGCGTTTATTAGGGACACCCAAATGGCTGAGCGTTGGCTGAGCGACCAGAGCATCTGGTCGCCGGAGAAACGCGCCACTCAAAATCACTTGGAAGGTCGAGACATGCTCTTTGCCCTCGCCAAGGCAGGGGGTGGTGTACACCTCGAAGAGTGCGAAACTTGCGGCGACGAAGCGGCCATCATCGAGGCGAGCGTTAACGATTTCGAAGCCGGACGCATCAAGGCGCCCCACAGTAGTCTTCGATCTCGTCTCCTGAACCTAAATAAAACCGAGAGTGAAAGTCCCTGGAACAAACATCTTGGGACAGACAGCACGGCTATTGTCACGGGCCCCCGTCCAGCAACAGAGCTCTCTCGAAAGAGCGATGCTCAGCGCGATGCTGTTATCGCCGAGCTTCAAGAAGATCATGGGTCGACCACAGAATCAAAACGGAAGAGACGAGGAACGGGCTCGCGCAGAGCCAGCGGTCGCAAGCGTCGCTCACATCAATCAGGCTCTCGTCGTCGAGTTCACCTCGAACGTTCGTCCATGTCGACTATCCTTTCAGGAATGGCGGCCGCTGCGGCCCTCCTGCTCATGGTTGTCTTGTTCACCTCTAATAAGAATACAACTGGACCTAACAACAATACCGCCAAGACTAAGAAAGCGCCGGCAGGAAAGTCGACGCTCGTGTCTGACGTGAAAGGCCGGGACAAGTCGAAGACGGCTCCTAAGAACCCCGTCGAAGACAAAAAAGTCGACGTTGAAGAACCTGAGTTGCCTCTCGAGTTTCCTAAGCTCGATCCTAAGCCCGATCCAGAGATCGTCGTTCCTAAGGTCACACCAGAAGCAAAAGAGCCTGGCAAAAAGGTCGAGACGAATGTTAAGCCTCGCCTTGAGAAGAAGGTTGACGAGCCTGCCAAGCCAGAAGTTGAACCTGATTTCGATCCGGTTGATGCCTTCGCTCGAAGACAAACAACAAGTGACGGCGGTCAAATGACCATTGCGTCAAGCCGTATTGTTGGGCAGCTTGCGGTGAAGAAGGCTGGGGAAGATCAGTGGCAAGCTGTGAAGCGCGGCAAGGCCATGGTCGAGGTCGCTCCCGGAGACGAAATTCGTGCTCGTGGTGGCCCGGTATTCTTAACACTCAGCGCAGGTACAGAGCTCGATCTTTGCCTTGCGGATAAAACGAATGTGCGTATCGAAGGCGCTAAAGACGGCCCGGTCCTCGGCCTGGGCAAGGGTAAGATTCACTGCGATTATGATCGTAACTTCAGCCCGCAACGCTTTGTCATTCGAACTCCCCATTCAAGCTTCAGCTCCGGAACCTCTACTTTTGGCGTCGAAGTTGATAAAGATAAAACAACCACGAACGTCTACACAGGCCAAGTGTTTTGCAACTACACCGCTGGACAAAGCGCGCCCCTCGCTGTGGGACAAGCCTTTGTCGCGAAGTATCGCCAAGCTCCGAAGGCGAGCGGCAAAGCTCGCGCTGCCAAGTGGAGCCGAAATGTTCGTCCTCGTAGGGTCATTGTCTTTCAGGCCAACTTTGAACGCGGCAAGAACAAGTTCATTGGTGACCGAGTCCGCAACGCCAATGGAGGGTGGTCTATCAAAGGCCTCCCTGCTAAAGACAGCAAGTATTGGGGCCTTCTCGCTCACCTACCCAAGGGCCGCTTCGGCGCCTTCCGGGTGACGGAAGATCTTCACGTTAAGTTTTCCTATTATCTGCCTAAGTCTGCGCCAATTCTCATTCAAATGAACAACGCGACTCAAACGGACAATAACAACCAAAGCGGACGCTACTTCGCCAAGAACTTTGGCGTCGTTGAAGGCGGGCGTTGGAACACAATGACTGTCAATGTCATGAACGATATGACGGCCTACTTCAATCCTGGACACAACACCATTAACAACTTGGATCTCTTCAATGAGATCTGGTTTTACGCCGGGAAGCCTGGAGAGAAGTTTAAGTTCCTAGTCGACAACATCGAGGTCTTTAGAAAGGTCTACCGCTAAAGACCTCGGTCGTCCCTTCCAATGCAGCGCGAATAAACTCACCAAAGCAAGAACAAAGACAATCAGGCTAACGCTCTGTCCCTGAGTGAGTGTTCCTGTGTCCATGTCAAAAGCATTGGTCGAATCGCCACGAAAGACTTCTAAGAAGAATCTCACTGCTGCATAGAGGGCAAAGAACATAGCAAAGCTCTGTCCTTCTTTCTTAGCCCCCCACTTCTCATAAGCCAAGACCAGTAAAGCGACCGCTATGGCGCCAAGCCAAGAATAGAACTGCGTTGGATAGACGAACAGTGACCAGTCATGCAGATCCGGGGGCACACTGGCGAGAACCTGTTCGATGCTCTGGCTCCCGTCTTGGAAGGCCTGAAGCTCAACAGTCGGGGTGTGTTTTTCGATGTGTTGCCACCAGGCAAAGCTTTGCCGGGGGAACTGGACAGCGAGGGGGGTGTCCGCTGGGCAGACCTGGCCCCAGCAACATCCATTAAAGAAGCAACCCAAGCGGCCAAAACTGAGTCCCAAGGCCAAGGTTGGAGCAACAATATCCCCAAGTAGGAGCACTCGATAGGCTCTCCAACGCAAGTAAGCGATGCATGCTAAGGACGCGAAAATCAATCCTCCGTAGTAAACGATGCCCCCCTCCCAAACGGCGAAAAAGTCCCAGAGCGAGCGATCGGCGAATTTGTCGGAGTAGTGCTCTATGTAATAGAAGAGCCGAGCACCGAAGACTCCAAGGGCAACGGCGATCATGCCGAGGTCGAGGATATGATTCGGATCCACACCCAATCGACGGGCCCGAGCGGACGCGAGAGAAATCGCGGCGACGAAGCCGACCATGAGGCAAAAACCGTAGCCGAACACAGGAATTTCAAAGCGCGTGCCGGAGAAGAGCAGGTAGAGAGATATGGCGGCGAGAATGGAGGGATTGAGTAGGTCTGGCTTCTTTTGATCGGGCCAAAGTGTGCAAAATCCAAGACTAAAGACTCCGGAGAGAGTTGCTTTCAAGCGGATCCCGAAAGAAACAGGGCCATGACGACCTAGCAAGACCCAGCCCCAAAAGACAGCGATGATCAGCCCGAGAATGGCTCCGAATGGGCCTAAGGTCAGAGTTCCGAGGATCTGTTGCATTGCGCCTACTTCAATTGCGAGTCACCGTGAGAGGCCATTGTCCTAGGCCATCCTCATGAGTCAAGAAGCCGATTCGTGTTAGCAATTCCGATTTGGCCGGAGTTCGCGTATCATGTGCCCGTTGTTAAAGAATAGAAAAGGAATGTGATATGCGTTTGATCCTCGTCGGCCCCCCAGGAGCGGGCAAAGGAACCCAGGCGAAGCGCCTTGTAAGTCAGTTGAATATTCCCCATGTATCCTCTGGCGATATGTTCCGCGCGGCGATAAAGAATGGCACTGAGCTTGGCAAGCAAGTTCAAGAAATCATGAAGCAAGGTCACCTTGTTCCTGACGAAGTAACAATCAAAATGGTCATCGCCAGGATTAAAGAAGACGATTGTGAATCCGGATTTATGCTCGACGGTTTTCCTCGCACCCGTCCTCAAGCCGAAGCACTCGATGCGGCGCTCGCTGCTGATGACCTGAGCCTCGATGCGATTGTCCTCATTGAGGCCGCCGACGAAGTGATCATCGAGCGAATCACAGGGCGACGAACCGCTCCTAAGACCGGCGCTATTTATCACATCAAATTTAATCCCCCGCCCGAAGGCGTGGAAGTCACTCAACGGGCCGATGACACTGAAGAAGCGGTGGTCCAACGAATGAAGAAGTATCACGCTGAAACCGCCCCGATCATTCCGTTTTACGAGGCGAAGGGACTGTTAAAGTCTGTCAACGGCCTCCAGACACCTGACCAAGTGACAGAAGACATTCTCTCGGTCCTTGGCGTACGTAAATCCTAATCCGTCTTGGTTTTGCCATTCTGGGGAACGACTCTACGCCAATGGCGTCGATCAGCCCTTGAGCTCGTTTTTCCGTGGTCTTGCCTGCTTTGCAAGGCCCCCGACCAGAAGCAACGAGCCCCCGATTTATGGGGGAAATGGCTATGCCAAGACTGCTATGGGACCATCAAGTTCATTGGCGGCCAGGGCTGCCCTCGCTGCGGCCAATCCGCGGGCGCACATATTCCCGCTGGAGCATCCTGCGTCCATTGTCAGGGCGACAAGGATTGGCCTGAGACCAAGGCGCTGTTTCGATATGAGAGCTCAGGTCGCGAGCTCATACACCGGCTCAAGTACCAATCAGAGATTGCTCTCGCCGACGTATTTGGCGTTGAGCTAGCGAACTTGTATCGTGCTGATCCCCCAGACATCGTGACCTCTGTACCGATGCACTGGACTCGTCAATTTTGGCGTGGATACAATCAGGCCGACGAGATTGCCCGGGTTGTAGCTCGGGAACTTGATCGACCGCTGAAGAGCGTTTTTCGTCGAAAACGAATCACTCCGGCGCTTTTCAATAAGTCGCGATCTGAGCGTCAGGACATTCTTCAAAAGGCCTTTCAGTTACGATTGACATCTGTTCAAGGGAAGAGAATTCTTGTTGTCGATGACATCGCAACCACTGGAAGCACTCTCAAAGAGCTCCAAGCTTTGCTCAAAAAGGCTCAGGTTCAATCTGTTCAAGTGACTGTTGTGGCGCTGACTCCTGCGCAGCAATAGCGGTAAGGCATGAAAGATGCGTGCTCCTGTTATCTCATTGGTCCTAGTCGTATCCACAGTGGTTGTGCTTCATGCGACGCCCCTGAAAACCGGAACGGCGAAGCTAAAACTCGTCACAAAGGTCATGCATCCGCCCCTCAATGAAATGAGCGGCTTGGTCAAAAGTCGTCGCTATGAAAATGTTTGGTGGGTGCATAACGACAGCGGTGATCAGCCTCGCCTCTTCGCCTTGGATGAGAACGGCAAGGTCATTTTTCCGCCCTATTTAAAGAACTCGATTTGGGCGGATAAGAAGGAGTCTGGGAAGTCGATGTGGGGCGGCCTGAAGATCCATCAAGCCAGTAACATCGATTGGGAAGATATCGCCGCGGATAAGGATTCCCTATATATCTCGGACATGGGCAACAACGGCAACGCACGGCGAGACCTCGGGGTCTATCAGCTCTCAGAGCCAAACCCGCGGGCTGTTGATAAGAGCCGGATTCTGCGCTTCATACCCATCCGCTATCCCGATCAAAAGACCTTTCCAGGGAAACGCTGGGACTTCGATTGTGAATCGCTCTTTGTCAGTGACGGAAAGCTCTATTTCCTGACGAAGCATCGTCGCCCAGGGAAGATCAAGGGCATGACCTTAGGAACAAAGCTCTACCGTCTTGATACTAAAAAGGCGAGCGCGGTGAACACTCTAACGCTGGTAGGAAAACACTCAAAGCTCTTCGCTCCGACGGCCGCAGATCTCTCTCCCGACGGTCGTTTGCTCGCGATCCTAACGATGACCGCGATTTGGATTTTCGAGAAGCCGAAGCAGGGAGACGATTGGCTTTCTGGGAATTCCACCAAGTTGCTTCTTCCCCTGCTGAAGAGCAAGCAAGCGGAGGGACTTTGCTTTGATGGTCTTCTCAAGCTACGTATCAACAATGAACAAGGGGAAGTCTACCAACTCGACATAAGCGCCCACTTCCCAGGCAAGGGTCAAAAGACCCCGAGGAAGAAGTTCTAGGGCCTCAATGAGCGAGAGCCGGTGAGAGAATCAGATCTGATAATTGCTGACGGTACTCTGGAGTCGACCGGCGACCTCATTGAGGTGTTGAGCGGCGATATGGGTCTCGTCGGCGCCTTCGGATGCGCTCTTCGCGACGTTGGTCACCGTTGCGAGGCTTTGAACAATCTCGGTGCTCACGCGGGCGGCTTCAGACGCGGCGCGCCCCATCTCATGTCCGGTCACCGTTTGCTCTTCCACAGCGCTCGCGATCATATTTTGGATATCGTTGATTTCGGTGACGATGGAGCAAATCTCGGCGATGGCATCGACGGTCTTACTGGTATCACTTTGAATCGCTTCGATTTTCCGGCTGATCTCGTCGGTGGATCGCGCTGTAGCGCTTGCGAGCTCTTTCACTTCGTTGGCGACGACCGCGAAACCTCGGCCAGCTTCACCAGCGCGAGCGGCTTCGATAGTCGCGTTGAGCGCGAGGAGGTTGGTTTGTTCGGCGATGGTGGTAATGACTTTGATGACCTCGCCAATTTCACGACTGCTCTGCCCCAGCTTTTGAACGGTCTCACTGGTTTGCTCGGCGGTCATGACGGCCTGCCCACCAACCTTGGCGGCGGTGCTAGCGTTCGAGGCGATCTCACGAATACTCGCGGCCATCTCTTCGATGCTCGTCGCGACTGTCTGCAGGTTGATGCTGACCTGCTCGCTTGAGGCAGAGGCCTCATGGGCGCGGTCCACTGTTTCAACGGAGTGCTGCTGGAGTTGGCGGCTGGCCGAGGCTAGCATTTGAGATGACTGACTGACCTCTGTTGTCTCTAATGCAATGCTCCGCATCGCAAGGCTAAAGCCGGTGAGGGCTTCGCGCATGCATACGACCATAAGCCCAAGCTCATCCCGAGTTCCAGCTTCCCAGAGAGTCTGATCAAACTGACCCGCAGAGAGCAGCTCTGATTGTTCGACGACAACCTGTATGGGCTTCAAAGCGTCCCGAACGGCGAACCACATAAGGATTGTGACCAACATGATGAAGGACCAGCCAAAGATGAGAATAAAGCCGCTTTGAAGGTTCGCGAATGATCGTGAGAAATAGCTATCTTCCCGGAGCAAGACGAAGTGAATGTTTTTTTGCCCTGTGATTTGAGTCCGCAATCCTTGGACTGAGAAGCGATCGTCGCCGTCAACAAGGTCGAAGTGGACAGACGAATTGGGAACGCTCCATTCATTCTTTGCATCCGCTGCGAGGAGGGGAAAGTCGCCGCTCCATTTGGCGAGGCGATCTTGAATCTTGCGCCGGCTCGACGGAGATGAGTTAGAGAAAATCACGGAGTTTTCAATGGCAACACAGGCATAACGACCGGTGAGGGCCGTGAAATCGGTAAGTCGCTTTTGGGTCAGAAGAATTCCGGCAATAGTGATTTGATCCGCTTGAACATCGATGGCGAAGAGACATGGTTTAGAGTCGATGGCTCCAAGCAAGATTCGTTCTTTTACGACTCGCAAATCAAAGGATCGAATTTGGTCGGCGGGGACGCGAGTTCCGCTTGAGAAGGAGTTCTTAATGACCTTGTCGTCCTTATCGAGAACGATGAGGAAGTCGAGTTTTTCGCGGTTCCTGAGCACTCGGAAGTCGGTCTCTTGTTGCGCGAGGACACGCTGAAGGCTGACTTGAGTTTGTCGCCCAAGTTGATTAAGCCATGCGGTCAGGCGCACGCGGCCTCGGCCGGCGTCTTCCTGATAGGACGCTTCAAGGGTACGCGCTTGGTGCGCGGTCATCGTGCTCCACAGCGTCATGAGCAAGATAGCGAGGGCGATCAAAAGCAGAAGCGTTAAACGCACCTTGATGTTAAGACGCCGTATCCACGTTCCGAACACAGAAACCTCTAATTCCCAGGGAACCAAAATCCATAAATAGTGAAGTCAATGAGGTATTGAGCCATATTCAAGCTATGGCTTCAACCGCCGCGAGGGCGTTAATATTGACAGCATCCCTGTTCTTTGCTTTGAAAGGGAGCAAAAAGTGCAAAGAAATCCCAGTGAATTAAGGCATCAACGTCGAGTGAGGGACATTGATCGCGTCCCGATCCCAGGCGCGTAGCTTCAGCGGCTTTTCCTTGGGTATCTTGCGATCCGGGAAGACTCGCTCTATTTCTTGTCGGGGGTAAAGGGTTCTCAGGTTGCTTCTCGCGTGCGCTTGTACATTTGGAATAGCGCTGTCGAGTAGGTTGAGCAACGCTTGAACGCCTCGTGAGTCACGGCGACGAATGAGCGCCAGACCGGCTTGGAGACGGGCTTGATCACTTTTGTCAGTCAAGGAAAGCTTGGCGAGAATTTCGAGTCCATCGTCCTTTTGATCCTTCGGACTTGGGAGCAACTCGCAAAGTTGAATTCCTAAAAAGCGCATGCGGCTTTCTTCGCTGGCGAGAAAGGCATCCCTATCGGCACGACTACAAACTGTCGTGAAGCCTTCGCCAAGAACCAGTATGAGTTCCTTCCATGCGTTGTCTTCTAGGCTTGTCATCATCGCCAAGAGCTTTTCTCGCATCTTCTTCTTGTCGCTGCTTTGGATGCGATCTTTTTCGTGCATCAAGGAGGACAGCATTTTACAAGCGAGCCTTATCTCACTGCGGCGAGATTTAGGCTCCAGATTCAAAACAGAATTCGTTGTAAGGTTAAGTAAATTCTGGGTTCCTCGAAGCGAGAGCTTGTGACTTTTGATGCCACCGAGGAGGAGCCGCACGTCGGACAACTCTCGAACCAGGCTATAGATTTCTCTTTGTCCTTGCTCCAGGACAATCACGGCGGCTCGTTGTTTAAGTAATTCTGTGTTTCCAGGGGAGCGCGATCCGAGGAACTTAAGCAAGGCCGCACGCTCTGAGTCGTTAGCGTTTTTTCGAAGTTGACTGAAGAGGGCTTCCATAATCTTAGAGGGAAGCGTCTTGTCAAGCAGGCCCGCGACCGATCCAAGCTCGTCTCGGCTGACCCCCTTCAAGAGCGTCTGCAAAATATCGACGCGGCGTTTTAGTTCTGCCTTTCCATATTGCTCGCCATCCATGGTGAGGCAAAGGGCTTTGACTTCGTCCCCGAAGGGCAGGTCTTCTCGGTCGAGAAGAATGAGTGCGACTGTGGCGGAATAGTCTTTCAACTGACCTTGAAAGAGAGGGATGAGAATTTGATTGAGGTAGACAGGCTTCAATTGAGACTTAAGGGCGACGACCATTGAGGAATCTGCGACGGCCTCCGACGGAACCACCTTATTCTGAAGGATCGTGTCCAATGCGCTACGGGTCAGAGGGATCTTGAAGCGGATCACTGCGGCGAAGGCGGCCTCTCGAACCTTGTAATGGGAGTGACTGCAAAGAGATTCGAT
>JARGOJ010001187.1 GCA_029210225.1 Planctomycetota bacterium | reverse complement strand
CGCAAACATCGGAGTGCGAAAATCATCCAATTTCCGCACGCTTCCGCCTAAATATAGGAGCCACACTATTCCGCTCAAATTATTAGAAAGAATTGGGCGCGGAAATTTGACCGATAACACAGAGCCCAGGCTATTGAGCAAGCCCTTTATAGCCTGGAGCCCTCTTAACAACTCGCCTGTTTTCACCAAGATGGCAGACCAAAACCCTCGGCTTCGGCCACTTCGTAACACTGGCGGCGCCAGGCTTCGATTTGGGCGCTGGCCGATTGGTGAAAGCAATCATCTCGGCGCTGGCTCTTTTCGTAGAGTGGGCTACCTGGGAGCGGAGTCCAGCAAGTGAATTGAATTCGATCAGGGCGGAGCTGCCGAGCTACTTTTATCGTTTCTTGGATGGTGCTGTCGTCCTCACCGGGGAGCCCCAACACAAATCCGACGCTGATCGCGATGTCAGCTTCCTTGAGGATGCAGGCTCCAGCGATAAGCTGATCCAAGCTTGCGTCTTTATTGATCGTCTCTAGTATCTTTGGGCTTCCTGATTCGAAGCCCAGGTAGACTTGGTGGCACCCCGCCGCCTTCATGGCCCGAGCAAGCTCCGGCGATATCTGGTCGGCTCGCGCATTGCAAAACCAAGAGAAGTCGAAGCCTCGTTGAATCATCCCCTCACATAATTGAATAGCCCTTCTGCGATCGATCGAAAAGACGTCATCGACAAAACTGATTTCTCGGATGCTAAGCTCTTTGAGTTCACCAAGTCGATCTAACACAGACGCGACTGAGCGTCGTCTGAGTTTGGTGCCGAGGGTCACAGGGCTCGCGCAGAATCCACAGCGGTGTGGGCAGCCCCTCGCCGTCAAAAAGGTCACCATGGGACGATTCTTAGCATCGGGGCACCAGTATGAATCAATCGGGAGGCCGTCAAGGCGGGGGAAGGGAATCGAGTCGAGATCCTCAACCCGAACCAATTCCGGCATTATCAGAACGTCGTCTGCTCTCATGAGCAAGCCTCGCATTCCAATCAGGCTTTGCTGTCTTTCGACGCGATCCAATAGCTCGGGAAAGACGTGCTCCCCCTCTCCACGGAAGACGCCGGCGACGGACGGGCAATTGTTCAGAACTTCGAACGAGGACAGGGTCGCCTGAGGCCCACCAAGAATAGTGGGGATACCAAGCTCAGCAAAGGCTCGCGCATAGCCCTCCACGATTTCTTGGGTTCGAATAGTCACCGTCATTCCAATAAGGCGCGGGGCCATTCTTTGAACGCGCTGAATAGTCTGAGCTTCGGAGAGATCTTCGCCGTCGGCGTCGATCACTTGGACTCGTCCCTGATTGTCCATGGCGGCTAACTGACAAAGCCCGAGGGGAGGATAGAGGGAGCCGGATCGGGTGAAGTCCCGACAAGTCCCGTTGGGCTGGAGGAGAATGACTAGGGGGGAACTGTTCTTTGCTTGCGACTTCATGATCGACTCCCTCGGCGGTACGCCGTGACTATAGGACCTTGGTTGGAAACCACGACAACGACGCCGTGGAAGGGGTCTGTGACGTCCGTGAAAAGAACTGTGTCCCGCTCGACAAGGGACCAGCCGTTTTCGATAGCCTTCAATATCTCGGCGAGGGAGATATTCCGGCTTTGCATTCGCTCTCGAACGTGCTTGGTGAGAATTGGCTGGCGCAGAATGTAGGCGCGGAGTTGTCCGATCCACGCTAAGGGGTTTTCCCAGTTCTTTTGAGGCATGAATTTCACCTTTCCTAAAGGGCTTCTTGTTCTTAGCGTCGTTATCGAAGATTTTGGTTTATCGGTAAAGTTTTCCTTGTTTATAAACCTGCGAATCCTAGAGATTTCAGGCCCTAGCCGCCTAAAAGCTCCCAACGGAGTTTTCGAGCGGCCAGGCTGTTTCTACCTAGTGAGAAGGCGAAGCTCACTTGCTCTCCGAGACTTTTCCGTAAGCCAGGAGAGAGGGTCTCGAAATACTTAGTGGCGCTATCTAGATCAAGTTCAATGACGAGGCTCAGGGCAAAACGATCTTTGAGTGCAAGCTCCAATTTTGATTGTTTGGGCTTATAGGACTGGAATAGATCCTGGGTCCGTTTTGTAGCCCAAGACAAGAGGTCAGAGTCTCTGTGTTTCCGCGCCCAAAAGGTCACTCGGCCGAGTCTATTTTCATCAGGTTCGTAATCAAAAAATGCGATGAGAACAGGCGTTGGAACGATAGACAGCCACGACTTTATTCGTTCGTTCGTGAAAACTGGCTTTGCCTTCTCAATCTCTTTGAGGTCGAGTGGGAATCCGGCAACCTTGAGCGCAACCTTTATCCAACCACGCTGCTCAGCGATCTTAAGGAGTTCGTCATCTCGCTTGGTAAAAGCCGACTCGGGCCAAGTATGTTCGCCGCGTTCAAAGCTAGGGCGCTGGGCCAATTCATGGACATGCTTCTGCCAGAGACTTTCAAAAGAAGATTTAAGCCAGCGGACCTTCGAAGTGGATTTAGCCAGATTGGCAAAGCTCTCCAGCCAGGCGTCATCGCTGTCGGTCTTCTCGAAGTTTTGAAAACTCTCC
>JARGOJ010001186.1:1775-2561 GCA_029210225.1 Planctomycetota bacterium | reverse complement strand
AAGCCATCATCAAGCTCTCTGACTTCATCTCTAAATATGCTCGTCTTGAATATGATGAATTTCTAGAAGCCATCCCGGGCCCGCTCATGATGTTCCGCCTGGGTCGAGAAGCTCCACAGATGCTCGTCCTCAGCCGGGTGCTTAAGGCCGAAAAAGCCATTGTTTCCATGGGGCGCTCGGAAGATAACGACATTCCCCTCCGCCACGCCGATGTCTCCGCGCGGCACATCGAGCTGCGTTTTGATCGCGGAATCTGGTATATCACCGACACCAACTCAACGAATGGTACCTATGCAAAGGGTCGACCCCCGAAAGGACAAGCCGTCCCCCTTGAAGATCGGGTGAAATACAAACTCGCCAACGTCGTCCAAATGCAATATTGGACCTGTGAGAGCTTCTACGACGAAGTCAGGAACCGCGAACAGAAGACACGCTCAATGAATCGCACTGAGCTTCAAGACGCCGCTGGACGCCTCTCTGGGAGTCACCGACTGTCCGGAAGTCACAAGGGCATCAAGTCTGTCGAAGAACTGCGGACCACACGACGCGTCTACCGCGTCACCAACAACGAAGAACGCGACCTCCTCAAGTTCTCAAACACGATTCGAAACATGTCGTCAACCCAATTCAGAGAACAGTTCCCTTGCCCCTTCCTGGTCAAACTTACAGCCGCGAAAAATCATGAGATAGGACACACAGACGACACCCTTGGCGCCAAGAAACTCATTACCAACCGAGGACTCAGAAACCTCAAGTATTGGCCCATTGGATCCCGAGCAAACACAC
>JARGOJ010001186.1:0-1765 GCA_029210225.1 Planctomycetota bacterium | reverse complement strand
ACCATGATTGGCCGCTCTAAAAACAACGACTTGGTCATCAACCACGCCACCGTCTCAAAGATTCACGCCGTCTTTAACTACGACGCAACAGACGATTGCTGGCTCCTCGAAGACCTTAAATCGAAGAACGGAATCCTGCTAGACGGCCAAGCGATCTCAAGCCCAGTGAAGCTTGAAGACGAAGTCTGCCTGCGATTTGGAAAGGAAGTCCTGGTCCAATTCATGACAACGAAGAGCTTCCACAAATTCGCGAAGCTCTACTCCCTGACTCAACAAGACGTCATGTGATGAGATTTAATTCTCTTTGAAGAAATAACCTTCAACGCCGGTCAAAGCGTCCAACTCCGCCAAGGCCTTGAAATACGAAAAGCGGGCGCTGCGGCGGTTGATGCCGTCCCTAATTTTGGCGAACTCAGCTTCAAGCAAGTCAATGAATGGCGCGAGTCCTTCTTTATTCCTTTGAGTCAACACGCGAAAGTTCTCATTCGATGCCTTCTCGGCCCGTGCAGCCTGCTTCAATCGGCTTAGCTCATTGGCCACCGCTCGACATCCACGCTCTAAATCGAAACGGATACGACGCTCTAGCTCCAAGCTCTGACCGGTCAGTTGGCCAATGCGGGCGTTTGCCTGATCGATACGTGTGTGACGGGCGAAATCAATCAGATCCACAGACCCAATCAATGAGTATTGGAAGAAGTCATCCTCTAAAAGTTGGTCCGCATCGGCGTATTGGTAATCGACGTTCAAATCGAATCGAGGAAAATAACCAGCCCATTCCGTGTAAACGAGCTGACGCTGAGCTTCTTTCCCGACCTCAAGACCGAGAAGATCCGGACGGTTACGAAGAGCGACTTTGAAAGCGGCTGCAACCGGAGGCGCAACAGCATCCTCAGGGATATTCGCGTTCCAGATCACATTGAACTGCGTCTCCGCCGGCACACCAATCAGAGTATTCAAAAGAACCCGTGTGGATGCCTGCGCATTGATGAGTTCAGTCAGTAGCTGTTCTTGATTCGCGATCTCCGCTTGAACTCGGTAGACGTCATTCTTCAGCGCCATACCGACATCGCTCAGAGCTTCTGAATCGGCCTCGCGCTTCTTCAAGCTCTTGATGAGAGCTTGGATAGCCTCTTTCTGTCCCTCAAGGTCGAGGATATCGAAGGCCGTTTGAACCACTGCCCGGCGAACATCGTTCCAGACCGAGCGCACGTTGAGCTTGGCCGACTTCGCGTTCAATTTCGCTGAGTTAAATCGATAGATATGATCGGCGAGGGAAAAGATGGGCGCCTGCAAGGTCGCCGAATAGCCAAACTGCTTCTTCTGCCCCGTGGGAATTCGAAAGTTCATGCCACCGAAGTTACTTCGAGTCGCCGGAGTATTGCTGCGGCCCTGATAGACCGCTCGCATGCTCAAGCGTGGCAGCACGACTTGAGCGAAGGCCTCGTCGCGTTGAGCCTTCGCTAGCAACGCACCATAACCGGCGCGCATAAGGCTGGCGTTGTTGCGCTTGGCGAGGGTCAACAACTCAGAGACCGCTACGTCTCCCTTGGGAATCTCTGGTCTCGGCCGAAAATAGAGTTCATCGTCCTCCATTCCGTCTGCAAAGCCGACGCCTCGGTCGACTCGGTCCTTGATAATGTCACCGGTACAACCCGAAGCCAAGGAAACGAGTGCGAACAGAGAAAACAGTTTTAGCCGAGACATGAGAGTCCTTTTGATCGCATCAGCTCTTGCTAATACGATCGCGCAAATAGTCAACAACCAG
>JARGOJ010001185.1 GCA_029210225.1 Planctomycetota bacterium | reverse complement strand
AGCGATGTTTATGCCCAGCCTGACTACGCGATTTCAGCGGTGCTCAAGGCCCGCGGTGGCACTGTTCTCAAGCCTCGCCGCCAAAGCCGCATGTCTCCGCGACGCATCGAAATCGAGCTGATCTTCCTCCACGGTTACCCCGGAAACTATGAGCGCTACGATCCTCTGTCAGCGGAGCAAGGTCTCGATCCGGACCGCGCCTTCCGCTTGGCCTCGGACACGCAGAAAATTGTCGTGCGAGATGGACGAATTTTCTTAGAGTGTGATTCTCTGGGAGATTTGTTGACTCGCGTGGATTGCAAGTTGCCGAGCGGCGAGCTTGTGTCCTGTGATATTGGAACTCTCATCGACTCCGGCGCCGCCTGGCAACCGTCCGAACCGGGACTATACGCTCACTACGAGTCTCGCCAGGTTCAACAGAACAACGCTCAGCCCAGCGTCATCTCACGAGATGCACGGATACCTGAGACCGACTTTCAAGACCTCCTTGAGCTGCCTGAAGGCCAACGCATCATCGAAGATCCTGCGGTGCCCCTCACCATTGATTTCGTCGATCCTCCCGGAGATTTAGTCCCCGGAGAAGAGATCCGTTTCAAGGTGCGCCTCGACGACCAGCTGCTTGAGATCCGCCATCTCCACTTCGAGTTTCACCCCATTGTCTGGGCGACCTTCGAGGCGACCGGCGATCCACGCATCGGTTTGCTTCGGGTGCTTGACTTGCCCCGCCCCATCGATATTTACGCCCGCACCGAATATCGCTTCGACGTGTCTTTGAAGGCGCGAGGTTCTGTCCCGATCCGCCCTCGGCGTTACACTCGTTTGATTCCTGGCCAAGTCGAAGTGGAGTTAGTCTTCTTCCGTGGTCACGGAGCCCAGTACGAGCTGTTCAATCCCCTCACCGCTCAGCGTCGTCTCGACATCGAGCACGCCTTTGCGCTTAACTCAGAGCGCTTGCGCATGGTTGCTCGGGAGAACCGAGTGTATCTTCAGTGTGATCGCCTGTCCGATTTACGCACTCAGTTCGATGTCACGTTGCCGAACGGCGAGCAGCTCCACCTTGATCTCAACTCAAGGATCGAGAGCGGCACGCTATGGAACGAGAACAAAGAGGTTTACACCCAGAGCGCGGCTCCAGCACCGAAGCGGGTTCCTCGGCCGGACGAGAGCAAAGAAGGCATTGAAGAGCGGTCCCTACGGGATCGCATTCGCTTGCTGAAGTCGTTCATTGTTAGCTTCCATACTCGGAAGAAGCAGCCTGATACGGGCACGACTGAGAAGATTCGCAGCCGTATCTCAGCGCGAGTGAAGCAGACTCGGGATGCGCTCCGCCAATATCAAGGACCCGCTCAACCTGAGTTCTTGCGTCTCTTCCAAAATGCGATTGACTCGATTCCAGATTATCTTAGGACTCAAAATACCGCCGACAAAGTGTCTGTCATCGAGTAAAGTCTGATCGTCCCCAAGGCACGCTTAATGGAAGGGCCGAGAGGTGTCTGAGCTCGGAGAGTCCGGCTTTCATCAGGAATATGACCAATCCGATTTGAAGGCGCGGCTCAAGGTTTCAATATACTGTCGCATGTGCCGGAATAGTTTTCCTGTCACCATCGTCACCAATCCTCGGGCGCAAGTCCGATGTACGTGTGGGCACAAGGGACGCCTTGAAGAGTTTGACGTCTTCACGAGCCCCGAGCGGATGAAGGACTTCGCGGTCTTTTACGGACGCATCATCGGCGCTGTGAAGGACGCCCTTCGGGATAACAATATTCCGCTCCCTCCAAGCGGGCGCTATGTGCCTTATCGGGAAGGCTTCGCCGAAGATGAAAGTGACATTCGCTTCTCCTATGTTGAGAGCGAAACGCACAATATCGATTACCCAACCCGCTCAAAAATGTTCAGCCACCGCCTTGAAGCGATCAAAGACGACATCTTCGATTATCACAAGGTGCTCACCGAATACATCGAATACTCCTACAGCCACCGACTCACATCCGAAGACGCTCGCTCCGATTGTTATCGAGTTTGCCACGACGATATAAAACTGGTTCCCAAGCTCATTCGCGAGAGCAAGCGCCTCAAAGCCGAGGGCAAAAAGGTGCGCCTCAGCTTCTCAAGCTTCAAGCACCTCGCCATACTCCTCGAAGAAGACGAGCAATTCAAAGAGGCCCTCTCTGTCTCTAGAAAAGCGCGGAAGTTAGGCCTCAAGGGTTACGAAGACCGCATTCGACGGCTTAGAAAACTCGTCTGAACCGCGCTCGCGTTTCCTCCCATTTTCCTCCTCGAAGCGCCGTAAGGATCGATCTATGTCTCGTGTTTTACTCTTTGATATTGATGGGACCTTGATTCGTAGCGGCGGCGTCGGAGGACTGTCATTAAATCGGGCTTTGAAAGAGCTTTTTGGTTGGGAGCAGGCCCTCGGAGGAATGCAGCTCGATGGCATGACAGACCCTCTTATCTTAGAGGCTGTCTTCGAGGCCCATAGCCGCCCTCTAGAGCCGTTCCAGCCGATTTATGACCACTACGCGGACGTGCTGAAGAAGACCTTTCAGGGCTTCGAGAAAGGGCAA
>JARGOJ010001184.1 GCA_029210225.1 Planctomycetota bacterium | reverse complement strand
CGTCGTGAAGTAGTCACTGGTCACAAAAGGCAAAACCCCAGCGACAAAGATGAGGGTTGTCATGATGATGGCTCGACCAGCGAAGGCAAAGGTTCGTTTTAAAGCCTCGACTCGGTCGTGACCCCGCGCCATTTCGGCGCGATATCTGGATAAGAAATGAATGGTATCGTCGACGCCAATTCCGATGGCGAGCAGTCCAATCGTGAAGGTGTCCGAATCCATTGTGTCCCAAGTTAATCCGCACCAGCCCCCGACTGCGAAGAGTGGTAGTAGATTGGGGATCATGGACCACAAGCCGACAGAGATCGATCGAAAACAAACCATCATCATGATCGCGATGATCGCTATAGAAACGAGCAAGCCCCGGCGTTGCCCGGCGATGATATTGTCGAGCCAATCGCCGAGAATAAAAGTGAGGCCAGTCACATGGATTTTCGTCCCATCTTTGAAAAGTGTTTGCCCAAGCTTGTCGGCGCGTTCACCGGCCCAAAATGTTGTCCGAAAGCCCTCCCCCTTTATTCGCACCATGAGCCGGACGAAGCCTGTCTCCATAGACACGAGGCGCTCAAAGTCTTTCCCTGCGCCGCTGCGAATGAGGAAGAAGGCCTGGGCGGCTTCTGCCTGAGTTTTCGGCAGGGTTTTGGCTAACTCATTCTTCCCGAAGGCTTTGGCCTTGGGTCCTTGATTGTTCAGGACCGCCAAGATATCCACATAAGATTGAACAGAATCAATGTCTTCGTCTAACTCTAATTGACGTTCCCATTGATAGAGGGTCTGTATCCACTCTGGATCGAGCAGCTTAGACTTCTTAGGCGCTTCAACATAAATATCAATGAAGTTAGAGCCGTTGTATCGGCTTTGAAACCATGTTTGGTCGAGCCTCGCAGGATTGTCCTCCGCCAGTCGTTCGGTCAGGTTGGTCTCAACCCGGATTTTCGAGATCCCGTAGAAACTAAGCGCTAACAAGCCGCCGAAGAGCACAATAACGAGCCAGGAATAGCGAATTCCAATGTCTTGCATCCAAGTCATGGACCAATCCAAGCCCCTTTGGACATAGGCTGTTGGACCAGCTCTCAGCAGCTTGGGAGGACCGAGGAAAGAGAACAGAATGGGGACGAGAGTGATGGCCTGAAAGAGCGCAATGCCTACTCCGAGCCCCAGTGTGATACCGAGAAGCCGGAAGACTGGAGTCGGCACGAAGCTCATTCCGACGAAGCCGACGAAGGTTGTGAGTGAGGTATAAATGCAAGCGCGTCCGACATCTTTACAGGCTGCGATGATCGCATCTTCTTTGTTTTTGCCGTCGGCGAGTTCGAGGAGATAGGCGCTGCATAAATGAACGACGTCACTGAATGCGACGATGAGTACAATGATTGGGATGGCGGACATCATGACATTGACTTGCCGATCCAATTCAATGGCAAAACCCATCGTCCAGAGCACGCCAAGGAAGGCCACGGACAGAGAGAGCGCTGCGGGCCAGAGACGTCGGAACAGTAGCCATACGGTAAGGAGAAGGAGAATGGCTGTGAAGGGAAAGATCCGTTCAATGTTATACCGAGTTTGGCTGATGACCTCCGCCATGGAGACGGTTAAGCCTGCGGAGTGAACACCCTTTAAGTCATAACCGGCTTTCTTTAACTCATCTTTAATTGCGGCGACGATGATGGGCGCTTCTTCGGCGGATCTCGACTTGTCTTGAGTCAATTCGATGAGTAGTGCAAAGCTCTCGCCATCCTTTGCGACAAAGGTTCCTCCGACGAGAATGTCTTGGCTCAATTGTTGTTTTAGTTCGGCGATCTTATCTGGGTTCGCGAGTGCTAATTGAGCATAGGTCGGTGAATTGAGAACCGTGAGACCGCCGTTGATGCGCCGGGCGGTGAGATAGGAATCGGTCTGGCGAACAAACTTGAGCTTCCGCAAGCCTGTCAGCGCTTTGACGAGGCGCTCCTGGCCCTCTTTGCTGAGGAAAGCGGTGTCTTCGATTCCAAAGACAAGGATTTCATCGCTGCCGAATTTCTTCCCCTGCTCCAGATAAAATTGATACTTGGGGCTCTCTCCGAGGAACAGCTTGCCGACAGACGAGGCAATGATGGCGCGAGACAGACTGGCAACCGAGAGCAGGGATAGCAATAGGAAGATGACGAGGACCGCGACGCGATGTCGCAGGATGAAGCGTAGATATCGCTCCATGAGATCGGGAGACGAATCTCCGGGATTTTCAGCCAAGGTTATTACTGGTCCTGTTTTCTTTTGAGTCTGCGCCCTGGGTTGCGCTGTTGCTTGAGTGTCGCCAGGCGTAACTGAATCTGTTCTAACTTTTGAAGAATCGGCTTGAGGGTCTTTTGATTGAGGCTATTCTTGGTTTTACCCGACCTTAGCAAGATCTCCAGGTAACGTGTTTGAGTGACAAGGTATTCGGCGTTTAACTGGAAGTATTCCAAAACCCATGGGTCATGGCCTAGAGCTTTCAGCGCGTTCTTGGCACTCTCTTGATAGACCACCGCCAGCTCTTTCAGAGAGATATCGAGCGCCTTGCATAGGTCGTTGACCCCATCGCTGCT
>JARGOJ010000096.1:11648-14951 GCA_029210225.1 Planctomycetota bacterium | reverse complement strand
AGAAGCTCCGTGGGATTTGCTAGAATCCTGGCTAATAAGCCTTCAGCGATGAGGACTCCCAAGAAACAGAAGCCGCAGCAAGGATTCAAGTGGCTCAATCCTTGTCAAAACTTGGCGATTTTCTTGCCCAACAGAAGTTCTCAAGACTGCTAGAGCAAACACGGCTGAAAATCATCACCGCGAGACCAGACTCCGAAATCCTCGAATCTTTTGCCCAAGCCGAAGCGCTACTTCAAAGCGCAGCCTTCCAACCGAAAACACTCCGCGCCGCCCGACAGACGCTCTCCATGCGCCGCGGCGATTGGGCCATTCTCAGGGCTGAAACGCTGCGCTCAAAACTCGCCCTCAGCGACTATCAACGCGTCCTAAAAGACAAGCCCCGAGATACAGACGCCTTCTTTGGAACCATAAGAGCGCTGCGGCCCTCTCTTCTCAGCCACCAGAACGCTTCAGACGCCCGAACCAGCTTGAAAAACACACCCAACTCCTTCGTAGAACTCATTGACCAGGAGGCCCGCTTCTACAAAGCCGAAAGAGCCATTCGCCGAGCCCGAGAAAACAGATCATTGATGCGCCAGGGTCTCACCTATACGAACTCTCGAAAGCCCGTTCTCGCCGCCCGCAAAGAAGCCCAATCCTTCGCTAAAAATGCCCGCGCCCGCTTCGCCGAAAATACAAAAGATCCATCGTCCTTCAACGTCGAACGGGCCCGCAAAGTACTCCTCCTTCGCGCCGATCACTCCTCCCTTCTTCTCGGCCCCAATCCAAGAATCACTCCTCAGCAACGAGAGGCCATGCTGCAGCTCTACCAGCGCTACTTTGCCGAATTCGCACGGAACCCACGAAACACAGATGTCAGCTTCGGCGCCTTTGAGCTCTACAATGAAAAGTTCGCCCTCTTGCAAACTTGGCGCTGGGAGAACAGCTACTTCCTCGATCGCCTCGTCTCCGAGAAGTCGAGCATTCAAAACCCTTCAGTCTTCTTCCTCATGACAGAGGCCCTCCAGATCCTCAATCAGCAAGCCGGCTCAAAAGTCCTACTTGATGAACTAAAACGCCTTGAACCAAAGGCTTTCAAGGACGAGCAAGAGAGGATTTTTTGGCTTCGCACCCATTTGATGCGGGCCCGCTGTCTGATTGCCCTGGGCTCGCCAACACAATTGCCCTCCAATATTCAGGATTGGCCCATCGCTCTCCACAGTGAGTGGGCCGTGCTCCGAGCCTACGGCCTCTTCCTGGAGTCGCTTCCAGAAGAAGGTCGACGCTGCATTTCACAAGCCTTAAAAACATTGGCTCAGTCGAATTCAGAGCTGATTTTTGAAGACCTCTCTCGGCTCATGGCCGACCCCCGCGTCGTCGACAAACAATTGAAACAAGTCATGAGATCATTGATTCCCAAGTGGACCATTAATGAATCCCTTTCGATGAGCAAACTACGTGCGAGTTACTGTTTGCTGTCCTTACAACTCGGTCAACGGGATATCAAAGATGACCTCGGCGGGCTCTCCCAAGCGATTGTCAAAGGTCGCCTCAGAGATCATGACACACTACAACTCTACCGCTTAGCAAACGCCCTGGAGTGGAGCAGTTACCAGCCTCAAAACCCATACGGACACAAGCTCGCGCTCGAAGTATGGGCCGGCTTCAACGATCATCGTCACAGTGAGGAAATCAATTATGACAGCCAAAACATTATTGTTCAGCGACTCAAGAAACGAGGAAAATTAAAGGCTGCTGAGCAATTTGGCAATTTTGATGCAGTCGGCGAGTTATGGCAGCGACGGGTTTGGGTCAATCGTCAATTACACAATTGGACGAGGCGCGCTTCGTCAGTGAGGGACAAGAAATGAAGAAGTCCCGAATTGCCGAGCGCTACAGAGTCGAGCACGAGATTGGCCGAGGCGGCATGGGCCGCGTCCTCTTAGTTGAAGACGAAGCGCTCAATCGCCCCCTCGCCTTGAAGAAGGTACTACCAGGCGCCTCAAACTTAAGCCGCGCCCGCTTTATCGACGAAGCTCGCATCACCGCTCAATTGACCCACCCCAACATCGTCCCCGTCTTCCATCTCGGCCGAGAGGCTGACGAGCTCTTCCTGACAATGCGGGTTGTTGACGGCCAGGACCTGCGCCAAATACTCATGGGGATCCGCCGAGCTGACCAAAACATCGTCGATGCCTTTCCCCTCCGTCGACTCTTACGCATCTTTCTGAAAATCTGCGATGGCGTTGGCTACGCTCACCAGCGAGGCATCCTGCATCGCGATCTTAAGCCATCGAACATCATGGTTGGAGACCAGGAAGAAGTGCTCGTCATGGACTGGGGTCTCGCCAAGCCCATCCACCTGGCGACCCAGAACCAAGCTCGCCAAGAAACTCAAATTGTCTCCCGAATGAGGGAAGAGCACGAGTCGGAGAGCGAGCTTGTCACTCAAGATGGCGCCGTCATCGGAACCCCAACGTACATGTCTCCAGAGCAAGCGAGCAACGACCCGAGCCTCGATCAACAGGGTGATGTCTATTCCCTCGGGGCCATTCTTTATCGCCTCGTCACAGGTTATGGTCCTTATGAAGGAGGCTCTTTTCAGGTCATAAAGGCGCTTCTCTCACGGCCGCCCCTGGCCCCCAGGCTTAGAGCACCCCATAAAAACATCGCCCCGGCCCTGGAAGCCATTATTCAGAAAGCCATGAAGCGAGATCGAGAGCAGCGCTACCTCTCGACAGGGGAGCTTCGCGAGGACCTCGAACTCTATCTCGACGGTGAGAGAATTGACGCTTACAACGAAGGCTTCATTGAATCGACAATGCGCTTCGTCCGAAGCTATCGGGTCCTCGCCGCCGCCCTCATGAGCATCCTTGGTGCGCTTGTCCTCAGCATATTCGTCCTCAATCAGTGGTCTCATTCATTTAGGAACACCGCGAAAGCCAAGCGCCTCCAAAGCCAAATCAATGAGAGCAAGAGCCAGCGGAGCCTGTTTCAAATTGAGCTCGCCGGACGCCTCGCCGCCTTGAACAAGGATATTTTAGAGCTTCAAAGCTCCGCCGAGCGCTTCATTGACAGCTGTCGAAGCTCGATTCAACCCATTGAAAGCCTCGTCACAGAGCGCGATCAGCTCCGCGCCAGATTCAATAACATTGACCAAGGCCTCCAACCCCTTTTAACCAAGCAGAAGACCCTTGACTCACAAATGAAAGTAGCCCTCGAAAAATCGGCAAGCTCAAAACCCAGTCACAACGATTCCGACGACATTGAATTCTTCCTCAAGCCACTTCTTCAATCCAATAGCAAACTCAGGATACGCTGCGA
>JARGOJ010000096.1:0-11638 GCA_029210225.1 Planctomycetota bacterium | reverse complement strand
TGAAGCCTTTGAGAGGAATCAATCGAAGCTAGAATTGGGAGCCGCCCGGCCACTCATCCGCGCTCGCGCCTATTTACGTTTGTTTCGTCTGGAACAAGCCAGAGAACAGTTAAAGTCATTTCAAAACAAAGCGCCGCTTCCCAATGAATCTGGCAAAGCTATGCAGGTCGAAGCAAAAGTCTTAAGCCTCCTCGTTCAGAGAAATCCTGCGGCCACCGCCGAAGAGTTGGCCCCCGTTATTGAGCAAGCTCTTGCATTAAACCCCGGTTGCATTTGGCTGCAGAGAGTTAAAGCGGAGACGCTCGTTCGCTTGGGGCAGCATGACAAAGCTGCGGAATTGTATTTGAAGCTCATGAGCCTCGCGCCCTTAGACCCGCGAATCATAGTCTCGTATGTCCGCGACATCCTCTCTATTCACGGGCACCGAGCGCTGATTAAGTCTTGTCCGGACATTGTGCCGAACATGAACGCGAAGCAATCGGCCCTCGCGATCGCCGAGCTCTTCCAACAGCGCGTTTGGAATTCGAGGACGTTGGCTCCGAAGAATTGGGGAGCTCTGCGCGACTCGATCCTGAGAAAAGGAGGGCCTGACTACTCCGATGAAATCGAGACTTTCTTTGCCGCCGCCTCCCTAAGACATCGCAAATTGGACTCTGCAATGGAGGTCTGCCAACGTGTTTTGAAGAAGAACCCCGATCACCCCCGAGCTATGGGAATTTTGGCGGAGAGCTTGCTCTACAAAGAAGACCTCTATGAAGCCGCTCGGCTCTCTAAATTAGGGGTGCAGCGCTATCCCGACGACGATCGCCTCAATTACGTCTACGGTGAGATATTGAGGTTGAGAGGAGAAGTGGGGAAGGCGATTCCCTATTTGAAGAGGGCGGCGAGGCCGTCGCTGGAATCTTATCGTTGGGAGAAGCTCGCCCGATGTTATAGCCTTAGCGATACGGCCTCAGATTGGGAATTGGGAATCACAGCGATTCGTAAAGCGCTGGCTCGGGACAACTTCGGGCTCGGTCGCTTGTCGCACCCTGACGCCTGGCCGAAGACGGCGGATCCTCGGCTTCATGAGACCTTTGGCGATCTCCGTCGTCGTCAGAAACGACCCGCACAAGCCATTGTCCATTACCTTCGCGGAGCGCAATTGGCGATAAAAGCCTACGGCGAAGACGATGCGCCGCTGAGAGCCTTAGAGTTAAAACTGAAAATGGCGCAGTGCCATGAAGAGTTGGAGTTATTCATCGAATCCAAAGATATCTACAACACACTGGCAAAGACCATTAGCTCTTATCGGAAGCAAGATTCGAAGTATTTCCCCGCTGAGTTAGCCGCCTTAGCTGAGGTGGTGAATGCAAGGCTGAAAGCTCTAGAGGGCAGTAAGTAACAACGAAGAGAAAGAGCGGTCAGGCTAAACAGCACGTGACTTTAGTCTTGCCTATGAGCGGCCGTGAGGACTATCATGGATCGACACAAAGCGGGCGTAGTTTAGTCCCGAAGCACTCTAGAAAGAATCCATGTCTACATCTGCAACACCGGTCAATAACCCTGAGAAGAGTCGATACTCAATCATTCTTAAGATTCTCACAGGTGTCTTTTTTGCTGTATTGATCTTTCTCTACCTACCATTCATTGCCGCTGCTGCGTCTTTCGACTCTGACGAAATGGCCCAGGCTCACATCGTTTGGCTTGTTTCGACAGGTCTAGTTCCGAACGCCGACTTTGGAGAGTTCCATCCTCCCCTCGCCTGGTATTACTTTCGGGTCCTCGGCACCGTGCTTCCTGACTGGCCAGACAAGCTTATATTTTTCAGAATTTACTCCGCCATTCTCAATCTAGTTTTCATAGCGGGAATCATGCTGAATGGCGCAGTTCACTTCGAGAAGAAGCATCGAGCTTGGTTCATTCTCGCTGGCGCCCTACTATTTACAGTCATTGACCATTCCGTTGTCGTCATTCAATTCCGCCCCGATGTCTTGTCCAATGCAATTCTCATGGGTGCCGCCTATCTTTTTCGACTTGATAAAACAAGAGGATTTCAACGCTCTGCAATCTTTGCCTTTCTTGCGATGTTCGCCCTTCTACTGACTCCTCGCTTTGTGATTTTTGTCGTCGCTCTCTCACTTTTCGATCTCATCTCCGACTGGAAACACGGCCTCTCAGTCTTCAAACAAATTGGCGCATACATTCTCGGAATTCTGTCCGCGACGCTGCTCATCGCCTCAATCTTTGCGGCCCTCAACATGAACCTCTTTGAGAATTTCTGGCTTTGTCTCGAATTCCACAGACATATGATCGAGCGGGTCCAAGGTGAATATGGGCTTATATTGAAGCTACTCAGCGAACGAGTTTACTTTGCTTTCATCGTGACCGGCTTCCTATGTTTTCTCATTCATAGAAAACTCTCCCTCAAAGACTGTGAGTTTGAATGGGCTGCCGCCGTCTTTGTTTGTGGGCAGTGTTTACTCATCCAGGTCGATTTTCGCCACTATGTCTTCCACTGCGCCGCTTTGGCAACCGTCTTCATTCCTTACATAGGAGTTGCAGTCACAAACGCCCTTCCCAAAGTAAAAAACATAGTGCTCTGCCTCGGCATTTTTTACGGAATCTCAGCTCTCGCGTTCAATCTCCAGTTGGTCAATCAAGATAGAAATGGGCAAAAACGACATCTTCAGTTTCTTTTAGATTTAAAGAACATTAAAAAAGACGGGGGCTATGTCATTGCGGCCACTCCGTTCCGACCCATCGATGAGCACGACGTTTTCTACAACCTCTTCACTTTCCGAAAAGAGGTTGAAGTCATTATGACGACAGAGATGAAATCGAACTACGAAGATCGCTATACGGAAGATTTTTACTGGGCTGAACTGAATCGCAACAAGCCGTCATTGATCACTATGAGGCCTAGTCAATTGTCCGAGCCCTCAGTCATGAACCAAACAATCAAGAAATACTTGAGGCTCCACCGAGATGAATATCGAAAAAAACGCATTCCCTTTGGTCACGTCGGAGAAATAGACGTCTGGGTTCACAAAGATCAACTGAGAAAACAGCCACAATGACTCTGTTCAATTGAGTGACTATCTTACAAGCTATACTTGGATCAGCCAATCACGACAATTGATCTCAATGAGATCAATAGAAGGCCCGTAAATCGTGCGAAAATCACTATTTGTTCTTGGCGCCTGCCAAACATTCCTATTAGGAGCCTGCATGTTGCCTGGAGGAAACCCCGCTCTCGGCCAAGACAAAGCTCCCGTTGAACTTGGCAAGGTTCGCTGGACCCGAGACCTTGCTGCCGCTTACAAGCTCTCGAAGACGTCCAAAAAGCCCATTTTTGCCTTCTTCCAAGAAGTCCCGGGCTGAGGGACCTGCCAGAACTTTGGCCGTGGGCCAATCTCTCAACCCCTCGTCGTCGAAAGCATCGAAGATCATTTCATTCCATTACTGACCTATAACAATAAAACCGGGCGAGACGCCGAGGTCCTAAAACAATTCAAAGAGCCGTCGTGGAACAATCCCGTCTTTCGTTTCTTAAACCATGAGGGCAAAGACATCATCAGCCGCAAAGACGGCGTTTGGGATCTCCCAGGAGTTACAAAACGCCTCGTTCTGGCCCTCAAAGCGTCCAAGAAACCCGTGCCTCCTTACCTCGCCGGCTTAAACGCAGAGCTAAACACAAAGACAAAGACGATCACCTTCGCCATGCATTGTTACTGGGACGGTGAAGCCAAGCTCGGTTCTATTGAAGGTGTCCTTTCAACTCGGGCTGGCTGGTACGCAGGAAAAGAAGTCGTCGAGCTTCACTTCGACCCGACGAAAGTGTCCCTGAAGAAGCTCATCGGTGAAGCCAAGAACTTTCAATGCGCCTCCAATGTCTACGCTACTTCTGCGGACGACCTCACCATCGCGCAGAAAGAAGTCGGCAAGCTCGCGCTGCTTAAAAAAGGCAAGGTTCGAGACGCCAAAGCCAGCGATCAAAAGTTCGCCCTAAACCGCTCCCCGCTCCGCTTCCTCCCTTTGACTTCATGGCAGGCAACAAAGGTCAACGCCGCCCTCCGCCTCAGCACTGACAGCGACAAGTGGCTCAGCCCTCGCCAGCTTCTCCTCGCAAAAGAGGTGAAAGCCCTGCTCAAGAAAGATGCCGATGCCCTCAAAGGTCTGAAGCGACCTAAGGCTCTAAGTCAACTTGGGAGCTATCAACAGAAGCTCAAGGCAAGAATGACCAGCAGGAAATAGTCAGGAATCCAGCTCCAATTTTTCCTCACTCACCTGTTGGAAAGCTCTTGGGGCTGCTATAAAAGAGTGAGATACTCAAGTCGGGCGACAAACTCAAATGGGTAGGGCATTCACTATGAACAAGGCCGAACACATCAACTTCAAGAGGCTCGGTCAGCTGACCGCGCTCTCCCTCCTGGTCGTCCTCGTGGCTTGCGAATCGAAGCAGAAGAAGCAAGGCAACCCAACACCCACGCCCACTCTTCGCGAAGAGTCGCCCTCTGGGGAAACAAAAAAGAACCCTGGCCCAAAAGCTCCCCGAGGCACCGTCGTCTTCTCCGTCCAAAACGCCGACCTAAAAAGCGTTGTCCTCCCTCTCTTTCAAAGTCAGGCAGGCGTCACTGTGATCTGGCGAGACAAAGCAACAAAGGTCAGTCTGAGCTTTATTGAACCGGTTCCCTGGCGCTCAGCTCTCGACCTCCTGTGCCGATTCTACAACCTCGAATATCGCCAAGAAGGACCACGAATCCTCCTCTTCAGAAAAGGCGACTCCGTCTCGGCTTTTAATTTTAACGCCAAAAAGCCTGTTGACTCGTCTCCCGGAATAAAGAGCACGGTCTCGGCGAACGCAAGACCGTCCGTTTCAGGTTCTTCAGGCGGCTCCGGCTCATCAGCCGCCCAACCATCGGGCGCGAATACAAGCGGCGCGAGCAATCTCAAATCGGGGCTCGACAAAGTGGATAACGCCATTGATCGAAGAACCAGCCGGAGACGTAATCCTTAATTTTCCAGGCAATCAATCATGACATTCATCCCGCTCTAAGATCTCTAAAGCCCTCAATCCATGATGTTTTTGGAACCCCTCATTGGCATCCGTACGCACAAGATGATCGCGAATGTCACACATATCTGCATGGTCATCCAGAATGACAAAACTCGCCGCCCCCTCCCCATGTACTTGAAGCCAGGTTTTAATTTCTTCGCCTCTCTCCGAACCCTTTAGCACCGGTGTCTTCCCGATAATCTCACCGACAAAACCATACTCTTCAAGGATCTCACGAATCTTCTCCAAGTCGTAGTAAAGCCTCCAACTCGATGAAATAACAACCTTTGCGCCACTCTTTTCAATCAATTGGTTGAGCACCGCAACACAGGGCCGCTCAAGGGGCAGTGACAACTCCACGACCTTTAGAAAAGTGTTTAAGACTCCGTCTATGTCCAAGAAGATGACGGGGTAACGCGAGCCCTCATTATCAAAAGTCATCGTCACCGTCGAATTGATTTTCATTTCCAGGGAGATTCTCCACTCCCAAAGTCGTCAAATCAATGTCACGCTCACGGTTATTGACCTCGCGTTTCTTCACCACGATGCCTTCGACAATCTTGATATGAATCTCCGATTCGTAAACCGATCCAAAACCCATATGGACATACTGCAGAAGTTCGCCCCTCGGAACACGCAGAACACCACTAAACCACAAGGCATGAATCCCGTCCGCTGCGCGGACCTTGTAACGACCTCGGAGACTGTTCAAAAAGAAGTGATCCTCCCTGATCTCCCAGGTCCCAATGTAACCCCTCCAACACGCCGTCGATTGCAATATCCCGCCCCCATCCGCATCGGATGTTTCACAAATCTCCGGATGATCTTTAGGGAACTCCGGACAATACGCCATGCTCGTCCGCTCTCCTTCATAGATCAATATTTCATGGGCTTGGGCAGTCATAACGAGCTCGTTCTTCTAAAGTCAGGGAGATAACAGAGTTTTCAATTGCCACAGTGCATTTTCACGTTTTAGCGCTTTACAAAGAATTAGGATAGCCCAACGCGACACAGCTCAGGCTCCAAATGCCTTCTCGATCTGCGCTGAAATTTCCGCGTATACCCCGCTCCGGTTTGTTGCTGGTCCCATCCCGACTAGTGTCCTCCGACCCTCATAACTAAAGGGGTGTCAAAAGATGGTCGATATCTAGAATGATCGGTACTCTTCCGTTAGAGTTGATCGTGAAGGAAAGAGAAACCTGAGGGAGAAAAACACCATGGAAGAAACACAAGCGCCAAGGGAAACGCGGCCAAGGCCCGTACGATTTCAGTCTTACATTCAACCTATGGCCGTCTTACTTGTGACCTCAGTCGGATTCTTTGTAGGAACAAGCTTCCTCCAAGAAAACGTCCTTCACGGAGAAATCGACTCTCCCCCCGAACAATGGTATTGGATGGAGGACGTCCAGGGCGATTGGGACAAAGTCGAAGTCTACTCTCCGAAATCTCTAAAGCCCCTGGCGGCGCAAGGCAAGGCGCTTTACACCAAATACTGTGCAGACTGCCATGGAGAGAACGGCGACGGCGCCGGCCTTCTCGCGTCCTCACTGCCCGTTCAACCGAGGAATTTCACGAAGGAGTGGTTCCGCTATCGTACCGTCGATGGCAGCGGCCATGCGCGTCCGGGGGACCTCTACAGGACAATCACCGTCGGAGTCAAAGCCTCGGGAATGCCCTCCTACGACCACCTGTCTCCTCAAGATCGCTGGGCCCTGGTCAGCTGGGTGACAACGCTCTCCACGACCTTTACCAACGCGGCCGGGTTAGGCCGTCCCATTCCAAAGCTCACCCTCCCCGCGGAAGATGGCGGCTCCGTCGAGCGAGGCAAGAAAGTTTACAAACGCCTTCAATGCGCGAAATGCCACGGGGACAGCTTGCTTGGAGATGGCATCTCCGCTGCAGAGTTAAAAGACGATATCGGCCGTCCTATCAAAGTGCCAGTGCTCGCCAAAGGCTTTCACGTCTATAAAGCCGGAGGATACGCTCAAAGCCTTGCCCGCTTCTTCATCGCTGGCCTCGCTGGCACACCCATGCCCTCTTTTCGATCTTCGTTCCGGTCGCTCAAAGGAGACGACCTTCGGAAGCTCGCTGACCTCGTCTACTATGTTCGGAGTGTTTCGAGGAAAGGAGCTGCGGCTCGAAAGAGACAGTGGTCGTCCTTCTTTGAAGGACAGGGAAGCTGGTCTCCTGTTAAAGGTGAACGCCCCGGCGACCAACAAAAACGCTGGGAGTCGAAAACTCGGTCGAAGAATCAAATCTCCGAAGGAATTGGTTGCCTCTCCTGCCACGACGGCATCGCTCCGATCTCTTCAGGAACCATGGCCCGAGCTCTGTTCGCCTTCGGCGCTGGGAATGGCGACCGTCAATGCGTTGTCTGCCACGAAGGAAACCCAAAGACCGACAACAAACTCATCGCCCACGCAAACATGGTCATGAACCCGGGCAATCTCTGGGTCACAAGCATAGGGCTCGGTTGCGCCAAGTGTCACTCCGACCAAGGCGTTCTCAAAACTCTCCATGGCCGCCCGCTCCCTGAGGGTGTTGGTGGTCAACTCATGAGCGTCGTCTCAAAACAGAGCGACCCTACAGGTCTCAGCGGCTCGAACCATGCTTACCGCATGCAACGAGGTCTTATGGCCCTCGAAATGGGAAAAGTGACCCACGCGATGAGATCAGCAGGTTTGCTCGGTTTGGACGCTTTCCTTTACGCCGACTTCGCCATCGACGACACCGATGGCGAAGTGCCATCCTCGGGAACTAAGACATACAAGGAGTTTATCAAGAGGGCCAGGGAAGAAGGGCACCTTCACCAGATGTCCTCCGCCAAGCGAATCCCCAACTACGACGAAGCCTTGGCCATGTGTGATCCTAAGAAGCCAGCGGCTGCCGGATACGTCGACTACTACCGCAAAGAATGCGGTCGCTGCCACTTGTGGGGTGAAGGAATCACGAGCCGGGGGCAACATCGCTCGGCGGGCTGCTCCGCCTGTCATATCAGCTACGGCCCCATGGCGCGCTATCGCGGCAAAGATCCGACCATTCCCAAGTCTCGCCCTGGACATATGAAGAAGCACAGCCTGGTCTTCGCGCCCCCCATTGAGACCTGTAACCACTGTCATACACGCGGCCAACAGACCTATCGACATGAGCTGCACACCAAGGCCGGAATGATCTGCGCCGACTGTCACACCTCGATTGAAGTCCACGGCGACGGCAACCTTTACCCCACCATCCCCTATCAAATGGAGGTCCGTTGCGAGGATTGCCATGGCACCAAGTCTGCCTACCCATGGGAGTTGCCCATTGGTTATGGGACAGGAACCAAGTTCAAAGGCAAACGCGGTGTTCACAAAGAGGGGGACACCGAGCATCTGCTCACAAGTCGTGGCAACCCCAGAGTAAACTGGACCCGTCGTGGGAATCGCGTCCTCATCGAATCCCTAGACAAATCGAATCTCTTCAGCCCCAAGCTCCTCAAAAACATGAGCCTCCGGGAAGAAGCGAAGAAGAAGGCCGCCAAGAAAGCGAAGAAGCCGGCGAAGGTCTTTGCAAAGTTCCGCGATCCGTCGCAAAACCACTGCGATCGACACATGCAAGGCTTGGAGTGCTTCGCCTGTCATAACAGCAAAGCACCTAGCTGTATCTCCTGCCACGTCACATATTTCCGCCAGGACTTCGATATCGACTTTGTTCAGACTGGCCTCCGCTTCAACCCTAAGACAGGGCGCCAAACGGTCACAGAGACTCCTGGGGATGTCGTCTCGCAACAACGCTATTCCCAGCCCGCGATTTGGAAGCCAGGAGAGATGCGCAAGAACAAGCACGGCAAGCTCGCGCCTTTTGTTAAAGGCTGTGACGTCACCTTTGAGCACTACTCAGACGGAATGAAAAAGCGCGACCTCTTGGACATTCCGACCAATCCAGGCCGAGGGAAATACCCAACGGGGCTAGGGCCGACAATGGCTCACGAATGGGAAACCCCTGTTCGCAAGTGCGTGGACTGCCACATAGATCCAGACAAGCCCGATAAGAAATAAGAGAGATTGACTGTTGGTCCCGAGATGAAAGCGATTCCCCAACTTAGAATTTGCGTTGCAAGGCTGGGAACCCCACCGAGTGTCTGCCCTGGATTTAAACAAGCCCCCGAAAGACACACAGGCCTCCCCTTGACCCCTATTTCATAAGATACAGAGCCCAGCGCAAAGCTAAAAATGTGTAGGGGCAGACCCATGTGTCTGCCCGGGATTTGGTCTTTCCCCGACTTAGGCATTGACCGCCCAGCGTTAAGCGCCACAATGGGCCGTTTTAATGTCTTTCATGCAGGATTTCGAATTTATGGGTGGTACAAATCCCTACATTGACGAGGCCGAGTACGAGCTTCCTAAAAAGGCCTATAAGGTCACTATCAATCTGGAAGAAGAAGGCAAAACTCTAGAATTTGAAGTCGATCCTGCCAAGATCCCTTACAACCCCTCCGGGCTCCCGGGGAGCATCCTGGATATTGCTGAGGGCGCGGGTATCGAGATTGATCATGCCTGTGGTGGTGTCGTTGCTTGCTCGACCTGTCACGTGGTGGTTGACAAGGGCCTTAACAGCTGTAATGAAGCCGCTGATGCGGAAGAAGACATGCTCGATCACGCGCCAGGTTTGACGCTGAAATCGCGCCTCGCTTGTCAGTGCGTTCCAAACGGCACAGAAGACATCGTCATTAGCATCCCCGATTGGAACCGCAACGCTGCGAAAGAGCCGCCTCACTAGTGCTTGGCGCGCTATGCCTCTTTTTCCAGGGCTTTTTCAATTGCCGCCGTTGGCCGTTTCTTCTTCAGGTTCTGGAATATGGCCCCGGGCAAAAATGCTCGCGACGGTGACAAATCGGCGAGCTTGTGGAACCTGCTCCCCCGACTGTTGAGCGGCGCGAACTAACTTAAAGGGGGGAGCGACTTCAATGGTAAATCGCACTGCGACGGGGACCTTGCTCGGGTCTTCCCATCCATTGACCCATTCAGCCTCTGGGCTCTCTTTGTATTCGACTTTAAACGACTTAAGGCCGTCGACGACCTCGACGTAGGGGGCCTGTCCCGAGGTGACATCCCGGTCCTCTTTTGTCAGTTTGATTGAGCGACGGCAGAGAATGTAGCGCTCTTCTCCATTGCCTCTGTCGGCATCGGGTGACTCTCTGAGAACATAGCTGACTTTACGATAAACCGGTTTCTTCGGACGACGTCGAGCCTCGTTTCCCTCTTCGTCTGTGTTGCCATTTGGACTGCTAGAAATAGCTGGGTTGCTCGAACTCGTGCCGTCCTCATCTCCTTCGGATTCTGCCGCGTCTCCGGGAGTAGTGGTGATGAAGTAGATCTCGTCGGCGTCACCGCCACCGAGGTTCTTATCTTCACCCTTAAAGACGACTTGCCCGAGACCATAGGCCACACAGCCCTGAATATCTCGCTGGACCAAGCCCAAGACTCCATAACCAATTTTCTCGCCGTCGCCATTATCTGCGACTTGCTCACTGACATTGAGAACGCTAATGAGCACGCCAGCAACCATTGAGAACAGTAGCGCGACGAGGGCAAGGGTGACGATGACTTCCATAAGAGTGAAGCCGCTCTCACTCTTCGCTTTTTCGTGCTTCGCTTTCTCACGTATGTCGGCGAGGCTTCGCGATTGAGCTGGAGGTCGTTTCTTGAGGACCCAATTGAGCAGCATAAGAAAGGCTCCAAGACCAAGGATTCCGGTAGAGCTGAGGATTAATCCCTGGGTGTAGGATTCACTGGGGGAGTTACTGAGGAGGAGCGCGTCACCGAGCTTGGCGACGCCGACAATAAAGAGGAGCAGGCCAATCCAGCCCATAGTGCGTACTTTGGGCTTTTCAGCCTCTTTAGGAGGCTTAAAGATCATTGCTCCTGCTCCGAGTTTTTGAAGGTCGTGAGGGTGAAGTCTGTGTTTTGCTGATTCTGATTGTCGAACTCGTCGTCGTCAGGAGAAACAAAGCGAACGGTGACCTTCACCCGTTGCATGGTGCCGGTCTCGCCAATGGTGACTTCCTCTTCAACAATTTGGAAGCGATAGTTTGGGTAACCTTCTTCTTCGAAGGTCCCCTCAGTGCCAGAGCCCGAGCCCTCTGAGAGATATTGTTCGAGCTTTTGCCGAGCGAGAGTCGCTCCAGCGCGACGCTTGATGGCGCGGTCTGATTTTTCAAGGTTATCGGTGATCGAGGCTTGGAGAAAAAGTAAGCCGGTCGTCACAATGAGGGTGCTCACGAGCACCTCAAGAAGTGTCAGTCCCCTTTGATTCATAGCCGTATCCTTCGTGGTTCCTGGACCTACTCTTTGTAGAAGCTTAGGGGGCCATTGTTATAGGTGAGACTGCGAGTGAGAGTGTTGTATTTCACACTCCACGGATTGAGCTGCTGGTCTTCATCGGTCCGAACACCAAGAGTGATGATATGGCTTCCGCGACCGCTTGTGCTGTTGTATTGGATTGTGATGGTTCCTCCCTCACTTGTCTGACCTTCGGAGTTTTGAATACTCTGGAAGAAGACATCTTGGGGGAGTGATTCCGTGTCGGTGCGAGCCTCGGGATCATCCTGATCGAGGACCC
>JARGOJ010001183.1 GCA_029210225.1 Planctomycetota bacterium | reverse complement strand
ATTGATTAGCGCGTGATTGCGTGGCTGTGGAGACGCGATTAATCGTCGAGTAGGGTGCGAATACGAATCGAGTTAATGTTACTTCGTGCGGCGAGGTTGCTTCCACCGACGTGAATAACAACGTCCTCTTTGTCCCCAAGTTTGTTGTCGAGGATGCTCTGCTCCGTGACGACGGTCAGCTCGTGAACGGTTTCGACTTCGGGGATGTAAAGCGGTTGAACGGCTCGCAGAATGCTCAGTTGGCGATAGACCCGAAGCACCGTCGTCGCGCCGATGATGTTCGGACACGGGCGATAGCGAGACATGAAGAGCGGCGTGCGTCCCGTATTGGTATAGGCGATCACGTGCTTGGCTGCGGTGTCTTTCGACAGGGTGTAGGCCGCGTGGCACAAAGCATCGGCGAAGGACGTTTGGTCCAGTTCGCTATAGAGCTTGACTCCATGATTGTTGAGGAATATCTCTTGGTCCGCGCTCTGGGCGATGGTGGCCATCATCTTCACTGTTTGAATGGGATAGTCTCCCGATGCTGTCTCTCCCGAAAGCATGATGGCATCGGTGCCGTCGTAGATTGCGTTCGCGACGTCTGAGACCTCCGCACGCGTCGGGAGAGGGCTGGTGGTCATGCTCTCAAGCATTTGCGTGGCGGTGATTACAAAGCGATCCAGCAGCACGGCTTGGCGAATCAAATCTTTTTGGATGGCTGGCACTTCATGAATGGGGAACTCAACGCCGAGGTCGCCCCGAGCGACCATGATTCCATCGGATTCGAGGATGATCTGTCGAGATCGTTCAATCGCTTCGCCTTTTTCAATCTTGGAGATCACTTTGACCTGTTTGTTGGCCTCGGTGATATATCGTCTTAGCTCTTTAATATCGTCTTCATGGCGGACGAAGGACAAGGCGACGAAGTCGACGTCTTGGGAGAGGCCAAACTTGAGGTCCGCTATGTCTTTGGTTGTGATTGATGGAACGCTCAAATTGGTTTTTGGGAAGTTGACGCCCTTCTTCATTTTCAGCACGCCGCCGTGCAAGACATCGCAGGTGACTTCTTTCTTTTCGCGGTCGACGCTCTTGACCTGGATGTGGAGCTTTCCATCGTCGAGGCGAATCGGCTCACCAACTTGGACGTCTTCTGCAATGGTCGAGAGGCTGATCGCAATCTGATTGGCCTTCAGGGGCGATTCCTGGTCGGGAATGAGGACGACGTCTCGTCCGGCGACCAATGTAAAATCAGCGTCGTTGGGAAGTTTGGCGACGCGGATTTTTGGTCCGCAAAGATCTTGGAGAATCGCGACCGGCTTCTTGAGCTTTTTGGCGATCGCACGAATGTTTTCGATGAGCTGTTGGTGACTATTGTGGTCGCCATGAGAGAAGTTCAGGCGGCAGACGTTGACCCCAGAGATGATCAATTCTCGAATGACTGTGGGGTCCGAGGACGATGGGCCGAGGGTTGCGACGATTTTAGTTTGCCGTGGGATGGTCATGAGGTCTCCTGAAATGGGGAAGTCTGCTCTTCGAAACTCGACTGTGATAATCTTTGTTGCCTAAGCTTAACGAAGGATGGGAGCACTACCAAGCCTCCGCTTTGACAAAGATTCGACAAAGAATCTGCGATTTTGCTCAGAATGTCCCTGAAGAGACCAACCATTGGGCGCATTTCCTTGGGGCTTCAATCGTCCAAAGTGAATGCTCAGCTCTTGGAGCTTGTCGGTTTCGGAATGAAAGAACCAGGTCACCGTCTCAATGACTCCAAACTTGCTCAAAGATCCTATTCCAACGCTCTTTAAAGCGATCGCTGTGCCCGCGAGCGTGGGCTACTTCTTCAATACTATGTACAACGTGATTGATACATACTACGCCGGTCAATTGAGCGTGGAGGCTATCGCCGCGCTGTCCATTTCATTTCCAGTGTTCTTCATGATTATCGCCCTTGGGGTCGGTGTCTCTCAGGGAACGACGGCGATCCTCTCGAATGTGCTCGGGGAGGAAAATCCCGATGACGCCGTTCACTATGCTCACCAGGCGATTGTCTTTGGCGTCATCATGTCCGCGATTCTCACTGCGGTGGGGCTAGTCGCTTCGCCATCATTGTTCCGGCTGCTTGGAGCCGAGGACAACTATCTGGAGACGGCCTTGGCCTACATGGACGTGATCATGTACGGAACTGTATTCTTCATGCTCAATTTCATTCTGAATGGAATATTGAGTGCCCACGGTGACACTCGGAGTCACCGCAATATGCTCTTCTTGGGCTTCCTGCTCAATCTCGTTCTCAATCCTATTTTTATGTTCGGCTTCGCGTTTATTCCAGAACTTGGAATCGCTGGAATTGCATGGGCGACCGTGTTCATTCAGGTGCTGACGACTGTTTATCTCGCCTTCAAAGTCAGGCAACGAGGTCAGCTTCAGTTCGCCCTCCTCAGCCCTTACAAACCCGATTCTAAAGCGCTCGGCGCCCTCTTTATGCAGGGGTATCCGGCGAGTTTAAACATGTTCACCGTGGCCCTAGGGATCTTTATCATTACCTTTTATCTCTCCGAATACGGAAAAACAGCCGTCACAACCTAT
>JARGOJ010001182.1 GCA_029210225.1 Planctomycetota bacterium | reverse complement strand
ACCTGTCGCTTATTTTCTGGGCAGCCATCAAGCACCGCCGCCATAGAGAGGAAGTTCGCCAAGGTGCAGCTCGCCACTGGGAGGACTTGAGAGTGATGAAGACCATGACGCGAGGCAATCAATTCTCTCAGCGCAGTGATCCGCTTCGTCTCATAAGGAACCGGCCAAATTTGTAAGGACCCCGGCTCAATACCAAAGTCCCTCTGCAAATCTTCCAGGCTCCGCTGAGGATAGAAGGACCACCCCAGAGAACGCTCATAGTGGTCGTGAGCCCTCGCCCACTCAAGATAAGTCACCGCTTCAAAACGCATTGATCCCCCATAAACTCACGACTGCTTGCCTTTTGATTTATGATTCTAGTTTAGTATTCTCAAGAAGGCGAGCAATACGCTCCAACAAGCCTGAATCCACCGCTTTGCGAGCGACCCGGATCGCGTTGCTTATCGCACGCCCGCTTGAGCGACCATGAGCTTTGATACAAAGATGATCAAATCCCAAAATCGGCGCCCCGCCATACTGCTGCCAGTCCGTCAAATTTTTCAATTCCCGAATACCCCGACTGAGCAAAGCCAAAGCAATTTTCCAGCTCAAACTCTCACGATACGCATAGCGCGCTAAACGCTGCACTGTCTCGTTCACACCCTCAAGCATCTTCAAGACAACGTTGCCTGTAAAGCCATCGCAAATGACCACATCCGCCGTGCCTTTGGGAATGTCCACACCCTCAATATTCCCCATAAAATGCAGGTCATCCCGGCCGCTCAAAATGCGATGCGCCTCGACCAACTCGGGAGGCCCCTTATTACTCTCGGTCCCATTATTTAGAAGCGCCACCCTCGGGCTCGGATTATCCGACACGACCGAGGCATAAGCCGACCCCATCAACGCAAAGACAATCAAGTCTTGCGCCGAAACCCGAATGTTCGCCCCCACATCCAACATCAATGAGAACGGATCACCCCGGGGACCATGCCCTTGCTCTGTCGGGTAAACCGCCGCTAGAGCGGTCCTCTTAACTCCCGGTAATCTCTTAAAAGCCCTCGCGCAACTGAGAATCACCGCCCCGGTGTTCCCCGCCGAAACAAAGGCCTGAGCCTCGCCGCTCGCCACAAGTTGGGCGGACAGGGGCAAGGATGCCCTGGGTAAAGCGTCCAGAGCCACCTTGGGCTTGGCATCCATAGGAATAACCCCCTCCGCCTGAATAATCGAGACGTTCTTTGGGTTGTGGGGGTGCTTGTCTAACTCGGCCTTAATGGGATCGTGATCCCCAACAAGAAGAATATGCCCCTCGCTGTTTCGGGACAGCCAACAGACTCCTTTGACAAGCGCTTCTGGAGCATGATCTCCCCCCATCGCATCCAAAGCGATCACCGACATGCTCTAGCCTCAAATCTGGGACTGCACCCAATCTTGATAATCATCGTCGACGTCATCTTTTTGTTCCTGCCCTCGACGCTCCGATTGGCGCTGAATCTTGAAGTAAGCCAACAAGCGTTTCTTGGCCGCCCGATCATTGACTATGTCATCGACCGTTAGATTAAGAAAGGAGAGAAGGCGACGAATTTTCCATTGTTTGATAACCCGCTGTTGCACCGTCTCAGGGCCCCGAAGCGCTTGCTCAATCCCCGCCAAAGTCAGCGCCTCAAGGCTCACTCCGCGGCCATGCTGTCTCAGCGGCGCCGTCCTGCTCTGTACACCATGACTCTCGTCGCAGCCAAGGGTCGGGCACAGGTCCTCCCCGCGGAAACAATCCCCGTGCCCCTGTGTCCCACACTGAATACAAATTATCCAATCATCCGGAGAATACTCCCCATGGCAGAGCGCGCAACGGGACAAGCCAGGCTTCTCTCGCAAGCGCCAGTCAAACTTTGAATGATCTTCCTCCATGACGAGAACCCTCTATCAACGGCGGCTTTCCCGGAATTCTCAAGACTTTGTCTTGAACTATGAGCAACGAGCAGTACAGTTCCCTAACTTAGACTACGCCAAATCCAGGATGAGTTCGTGTCAGAAAAACAGCTGCCCCCCATAGACGACCCACAAGTAAATCCCCTCGACGCGATTTTAAAACCCGCAGCGCAGATTTTCCTGGCCTTTCTCCTCTTCATGTCCTTTTTCGCCGCCGGAAAATCAATCTACGCGTCCTCCATTGCCCCAGCAAAAAAAGCCCAGCCGGGCTTCGCTGAGGCCCTTCAAAACAACCCCATCAACAGCCTGACTCTCACCCTCAGCACCCTCACTTTTCTCGCTCTCGGAGCCATCATCCTCACCGTATTAAAGCGTCGGGCTCAAAGCACTGCCCCACTCACCATTCATCAACACTGGAAAAAAGCTCCCCCCGCCGCCATCGGGCTGCTCATCCTCCTCATGCTCTGGGTCGGCACTCAATTCTTCACAGCCCCAGTCATCGCCTTTCTCATACCCGGCGCTTTCGCAAGCAGCAACCCGACACTCACTGAAGAAGGCCAAGATCCCCACGACATCGACAAGAGCAAAGCCTATGTTCTCACAAGTCTCGTCCTCCCAAAGAAAACCCTCGCCGAGGACGCCCTTAAGAAAGACCTCAAAGAAC
>JARGOJ010001181.1 GCA_029210225.1 Planctomycetota bacterium | reverse complement strand
TGAACAGGTTCGGGATCAAGTGTGTTTCGGGGTGGTGAATCTCTCCGAAGTTCCCTTCAGGATCAGCGCCAGCGGCGTTGAAGTAGCGCAGCGCGAGGGTCTTAAAGCCGTAGGCTTCAGCGAAGGATCGCATCATGTGCTCAAAGGCGAGCTTTGAGTGGCCGTAAGGATTGACGGGGTTTAACTGAGACTCTTCCCGAATCGGCAGCTCTTCGGGGAGTCCGTATACGGCGCAGGTTGAAGAGAATATCAGCCGCTTGCAGCCGGCGGAGCGCATGGCGTTCAGTAGCTTAAGGCCCCCGCTGACGTTGACCGAGTAGTAAAAACCAGGATCTCGAACGCTCTCACCAACCAAGGCGACCGCCGCGAAGTGCATGACCGCGTCGAAGGCTTCCGACTTGAGCGCCTTCGTGATGTCAGCTTCATTGCATAGGTCTCCTTCGATAAAGGGAACCCCAAGCTTCTCGACAACCCATCGGTGACCACGCATGAGACTGTCGAAAATGACTGGCTCGTGGCCCGCTCTCTTTAACTCAAGAACAGCATGGCTCCCGACATATCCTGCGCCACCGGTGACTAAAACCCGCATTGTCACGATCCTCTTATATGTTCGAACGAAGAAAGCCGCGTTTGGTTTACCCCTCCGCGGCTTTCAAAGATAAAACATACGCAAGCGAGATAAAGAACAAGTCTTAGAAATCCTTATCCTTCTTTGTCTCACCCTTCTTTTCCTCGTCCTTCTTGGCAGCCTTCTCTTCAGCGATCTTTTTCTTACTGCGTTCCGCTAGGAGGCGGTATTCAGGAACGTCTGCCGCGCCAAGGTTGAGCTTCGTCATAATCTTATAGATAGCCCGCTCTAGCTGACGATCTCCCTGGAAATCACTTGGGAAGTTTCGTCCTAAGTCATCTTGAACAAAGCGACGGGCTGTCGACCGGACATAGAGACGGACATGTTCTTTTGACAGTCCGTTTTTGACCTGACTCATGATCTTTTCGAAGTCGGGATAAGCATCTGTTTTTTCTCCATCGTAGACCGCCAGTTTGTGGAATGTTTTCAAATGCTTGGAGTAGTTCTTTTGGAAATACTTCTCCACGACCATTGTTTGCTCTAGCTCAGCAATCTTCACGCGAACTTCTCGATCATAGACCTGACGCTTTGTATAGATATCGGGAGCAACGCCTCCCGGGGTGGGCTTGTATTTATCGAGGAGAGTCTCGGTTTGCTTGGAGTTAATAATGTCTTCTTGTTGCCAGCGACGGATCTCGTTGTTGAGCGCCTCGCGGAAACGCCAGGTGCGAGGGGTGCGCTCGCGGTGGATACAGGTTCCGTCGGGGAGGTAGTAGTAGGCGATGGTGAGGCGCAGGACGCTCTCGCCTTTGGTTTTGCGAATGTCGTAGAGCTGCTGCACGCTGCCCTTACCGAAGCTTCGCTGACCCACGAGGGTGGCGCGCTTGTGAACCTTCAAAGCGCCGGAGACGATCTCGCTGGCGCTCGCGCTGCCTTCGTCGATCATGACGCACATCGGGAAGTTCGGGAATGGTGAGTCTCGGCGGGTGCGAAACTCCTTGCGGCGCCCAACTCGTGTTCCTTTACGACCTTGTTGATAGACAATCAGCTTGTCCTTAGGCAGGAACATCTCAGCGATTTGAACGGCCGCGGTGAGTAATCCACCGGGGTTATCTCTGAGGTCGAGGACCAAGCCTGTCATACCGCGACGCTCAAGATCGTTCATGGCGGTGGTGACTTCTTGAACAGCGTCATAGCCGAACTGTGAGAGTTGTAGGTAGCCGATGCCGCCGGGGAGGAGGTCGTAGCTAACGCTTGGGAGAGCGATGGAGCGACGCACAATAACCTTAGGTTTGATTGTGTCGTCACCGCCGAGGAAGCGCTTGTATTTAATGTTGACTTCCGTTCCGACAGGGCCTTTTAGAACCTTGACGAGGTCTTGAACGGTCTTGTTCTTTGTTGAGATGCCTTCGACTTCGATGATCTGGTCGAGGGTGCGAAGACCGGCGGTGTAAGCAGGACCACCATAGATTGGACGAACAATAGTGAGGTATCGAGTGCGAGGATCGGTTTGGACCACAGCGCCGATTCCGGCGTAACGCTGGCGAATGGACTCTTTGAACTTCTTGGTCTCTTCTTCGGTCATGTAAGAGGAGAAGGGGTCCAAGCCTTCCATGAGTCCTTTGGCAGCGAGGTTGGCGAGGTCTTTCTCTTTGATCTTCTTCTCATCGACGTAGTAAGCCTGGACTTTTTGCATGATCTCTTCGAGGAGTCCGAGGGCTTTGCCGAACTGAGCGGGCTTGTTTTTAGTGGTGCGATCAGGGTGAGTTTTTGCGGAGGTCTTGGCCTTCTTAAGCTCTGTTTCAAGGCGAGCGATCGTGGCCTTGTGGAGCTTGAGGATTTCGTCTTTCTTTTCGAGGCCACCGTAAACGCGAAGGCGCTCAAGCATGCGCTCTTGGTCCAGATACATGCGGGCGCGGCGGCCGCGTTCCGTCGGCTCGTATTTCAGCTTGTCGAGGACCGTCTTGGCGGCTTCGACGTTGCCCATCTCTGCGAGGGATAGAGCGGC
>JARGOJ010000095.1:260-15123 GCA_029210225.1 Planctomycetota bacterium | reverse complement strand
CGGAAGTCTTGGGTGATGGTCGCAATGTTTGAAGGACCCGTTTGATTCTCAAGAGTCAACTGAAGAAGCTCAGGGGCGATCGGCTCGTCGCGAATGTCGTCGATCACCATCACGTTGAAGGTCTTGCTTGTCTCTCCTGGGGCGAAGGTCAAGGTCGAGGCGGCTTCAGTCAGGTTGTGGTCGCGACGGACGCCTCGGTCTAAAGTGACAGACTCAGGGCGGGTCGCCGCTGTCTGTGCGTCTGGAGCCACGTCGTTATTCGTGTGGCCACCGGTGAGAGAGGCCAGGGCGAAGACGCCAACGAAGTTGTTCGACTTCTCTGCGATATAAATGTTCGTTCCGTCAAAGGCCAGGTCGACAGGATTACCAAGCATGGTGTTGGCTCCGGAGACCTTCACGTCGTATTCGACGAGGCCGGAAGCAGCGCTGACGTTATTAATCACAAAGATCGCGCCGTCTGTGGCATCCGCAGGGATACCGACGTCGGAGAGGATCAAGCGATCATTGGCGCTGTCAAAAGCGATACCGTGAAGGTTGATCGAGTCTTTCACGCCGCCGTCAGCCGGTGTAATGACTGTCGTTGGTGTGCCGCTTGGAGCGAAGTTGCCAGCGACGTAGTTGTCAAAGACAAAGACGTTTCCAGAAGTCGTGACCACGAAGAGCTGGTCTGTCGCGGAGTTGTAATCAATATCCCAAGGACGCTCGCTCAAAGCTGTTGTTCCCTGAGGAGTCACGTCGCCGCTATCGTTGAGGCGGAATACCTTGATCTCGCTGGCGCCATTATCAGCGGCGAAGACAAGGTTTCTGTTGGTGTCGAGGTCGATTCCCTTGGGGTTCGTCAAGGTGGTCATGGCCCCGAGGACGATGTCGTCTTGGTTCGGATCGAAGGCCGCAGACGGCGCACGTCCGGCGATCTTATTGAATGAGCGAATGCTGGCGACGCCGTTCGCGTCACTACAAACATAAAGGGTTCCGTCAGTGTCGAGGACCGCTCCTTCGTTCGCGCCAATATCATAAGTGGCTTGCAAGCGCAGGTCCGTGCCCAATCGATCGACTCCCGTGGCTCCTCCATTATTCCGAACAACGTAGAGGGCGACAGGTGTGTAAGGGAAGAGGCGGTTCTCTTCTGTGGAATCGACCCCGTTCGTGGCGGTTCCCGCGAGGGTGTCGCGAAGATCCACGGTGACGGCTTGACTCTTAGGACCGCTGAGGTTGACTTGAACCGGGATCGTTGCGCCTTCGAGCACAGGAGCTGAGGCTCCAAAAGCAATGTCGGCGTTGTCGTCGTCGGTGATCGTCGCGGTCGCAGAAGCGTTGCCAAGGGTCACGCCCCGAGCTGTAGTATTGAGCGTCAAGGCCGTGAGGAAGTTCTCATTCTGCTCGGCGTCGTTGTCTTCGAGAAGATCAACAGTGATCGTTCGTGTCGTGGCGGCGAGGTTGAGGGTGAGGGATCCGGTTTGGCTTGTGAAGTCCGTGTCGGAGATCGCATCGCCCGTGTCGGTCGCGGCGGTTGTCGTTGTGCCTGTGGCGAAGTTGACCATGGGCGCTTGTTCACTGTCACCGCTGATGCTGACCGTGAAGAGGACCATGTTCGTGTCGCCGACGTTTCCTTCGGGGAAAGGACCCGTGTTCGTCATGATGCTAATGGTCACGTCGTCGTCGTCGTTAATGATCGCGTCGCTTGTGAGGGTGCTGCCTTGGGTATCGAAGCCATTCACAACGTTGCTGAGGGCAATTGCTGAAGTGAGGCCTTCGTTGGCTTCGTTGATCGCGTCTTCATTGACGGTGACGGTGATGTTTTGAGTCAGCGAGAGCGGCGCAAAGCTGATCGTGCTTGTGGCCAGAGTGAAGTCTGTGGCCTCAGCAACGTCGACGCCGCTGCCCATGGCGGTGACGTCGAAGTTAATCGTCTGCTCGCTCTGGCGACTCAAGGTCGCGGTGAAAGTCACGTCGCTCGCTGTACCAGCGCTGTTCTCCATACCGTTTGTCGTCGTGCTCAAGAGAACGCTAACAGGATCATCGTCGAGGATGGTGGCCGAGGAGAAGGGGGTGGTCGCGAGGCTGACGCCGTTGATAGCACCGGCGAGGTTGACCAGGCGAATGTTGTAGACCTCGTTGGCCTCGTTAATGAGGTCTTCGAGGACAGTGATACTAATGCTTTGAGTTGTGCTAAATGGTGTCGCTGAGCTTCCTGGGAAGGTGAGCTGCGTTCCCGTTGGGAGCTGGAAGTCTGCTCCGAGGGTGGCTCCGACAGGTGTTCCGGCTTCACCGACGAAGTCGACGGTTAGAGATTGCTCTGTTGGAACCGAAATGGCGACGTCGAAGAGTTGAATCGTATTGGAGTTCTCAATGGCGCTCGCTGTTGTGGGCTGCGCAGTAATGGAGATCACAGCGACGTCGTCGTCGTTGATCACGGCCATAGCTGAGAGGGTGCTGCCCTGAGTGTCAAAACCATTGACGGTGTTGGTCAGGGTTAGGCTCGTTGTCAGGCCCTCAATCGCTTCGTTGTTGCCGTCGTCGTTGACAGTGATATCGAAGCTTTGAGTCGTTGTTCCTGGGGCGAAGCTGATGCTCGCGGTGCCAACGGTGAAGTCGGTGCTCTCCGCAGGATCTGTTCCGCTGCCCACGGCGGCGATATTGAAGTTAAGTGTCTGCTCGCTTGCGCGGCTCAATGTGGCGGAGTAGGTCAAGTTCGTTGACGGCTCCATACCGGGAACAGTGTTGGCGAGGGTGACAGTGACGGTGTCGTCGTCAGCCACGGTGTTATTTGCCGAGAGGGTGCTATTGCTTGGGCTAAACAAGTTGACCGTGCCGTTCAAAGCCAAAGTCAGGGAGAAGCCTTCGGTGGCTTCGTTGACCATATCGTCGTTGACGGTCACGGTCACTGTTTCGCTTGTGCTCATGCCGCTGAAAGTGACGCTTGCAGGAGCTGTGATGTCTCCGGCTTCCGTAGGATCGGCGGTGTTGGCTCCGGTTGTGATATCGAAAGTGATGGGGGTTTGCTCACTTTGACGGTTGAGGGTCGCGGTAAAAGTGGCGTCTGTAGAGGGCTCAGCCCCTGCGGTTCCGGTTGTCAAAGTCACGGTCAGCTCGTCGTTGTCGTTGATATCCACAGAGTTGACCAGTGTGCTACCGGCCATATCAAAGCCGTTCGGGGTCTGAGCAAAGCTGAGTGTGCTTTGAACGGTCTCGGTGGCTTCGTTGACCATATCGTCTGTGACAGCGAGAGTCAGGGTCCGGCTTGTTGTGCCAGGGCTGAAGGTGAGGCTGGTGGGGCTGTTAAAGTCGCCGGCTTCCGCTGGGTCCGTTCCCGCGCCAATGCTGGCCACATCCAAAGTGAGGGTTTGCTCGCTTTCGCGGCTCAATGTCACTGTGAAGCTCGCGTCGGCGCCTCCCTCAGTTCCTGCTGAAGGACTGTCGACGGTGACGGTGAAGCTGTCATTGTCGGTGATTGTAATAGTGTTGCTTGTTGTGCCAGGAGCAGCGGTCGCGCTGATATTCACTAGAGAGGCGGTGAATTGCTCGTTGACCTCATTAAGCAGGTCGTCGTTGATGGTGACTGTGACAGACTTGCTTGTCTCCCCTGGGGCGAAGGTGACCGTGCTTGGGTTTGGAGCGAAGGTGAAGTCGCCAGCTCCAAAAGTATTGCTGACTCCGGCTACCAGGACGTTCGCTGTGACGGTCTGGCCGCTTTGAGCGTTGAGGGTCACGTTGAAGGTGATCTGCCCGACGTTCTCATCGACGGTTGTGGGTCCCATTGCGGCGATATCAATCACTGGCAAGGCGTCGTTGTCAGCAATCGTAACGGTTCCGACGAGCATTCCTGGGAGTGCGTTGACTGGGTTGTTTGAAAGGTTGACGGTGAAGTCTTCAGGGGCTTCGTTGTTCGCGTCGTCATTGATCATGACGGTGATGGTCTTGAAGCTCTCGCCTTCATTCAAGGTCAAGGTCGTGGTTGGAATGGCGGTGAAGTCCTCGGGGAAGGGAGGATTCGCGACGGAGACTGCAGTGCCGTCCAAAGTAGAGAAGTTGATGGTGACAGGGCGCCCAGGGGCAGCGGTGAGGCTGACCGTGAGGATAGCGTTGCTTCCCTCTGAGTTTGTGATCGAGTTGATATTGATCGTGGGCTGGACGTCGTTGTCTTGAACTTGAATCGAGCGAGCGGCGTTTGCTCCAGCGTTCGCGTTGTTGAGCATTGTGAGGCTGAGGTCGATGCTCTCGTTCTCTTCGTCCCGGGTGTCTTCTGATATGCGGAAGCTTGTCGTGGCGGTTAGTTGACCAGCGGGGATCGTGAAGCTTCGAGTGGAGAAGTTGTGATCGAGGCGTTGTCCTGGATCGATCGTTGACGACTCAGGAGCAGCGGTGGCAGGGAGAACAATGGTCGCGGTGGGAGCAATGTCTCCAGAGACACCGGCGTCGACAGTGGCTTGGAAGCCGCCGTAGATAAGAATCTTATTGGTGTCAGCAGGAACGGTGCTGCTATTGGTCTTCTCGACAACGTAGAGGTTGCCGCCGTCAAAGCTGATATCGACAGGGTTTCCAAGGCGAACATTGGCGCCTGTATTAATAGTGATTGTGGCTGTCACGGTTGTGCCCGCGCCACCGCCGACTGTGTTGGCGTTTTGAATCACAAAAATACGGCCGTCTGTATCGAAGCCTGGAGCTGTGCTTTGAGTGGCAGCCCCAACGTCGGAGAGGTAAAGCTCGTTGCGATCACGGTTGAAGATGATTCCGTGGATATTGTTTCCTGGGGTGGTGCCGTCGGTGGGGGCGAAGATCCGTGTTGGACCGGCGCTACCGAAGCTGCCGCTGCCGAGGTAGTTCTCGTAAACCAAGACGTTTCCGTCGGTCATGGCGATAAAGAGCAGGTCGTCTTGAGACTCGTAGTCGAGGTCCCAAGGCTTTCCTGTGACTCCGGTGATCACGCTTAAGTCTGTCGACCCAAGGGGCGCGACGTTTCCGTTGGCGTTGAGATCGAAGACGACGAGCTTCGTGCCGTTGAAGTCGGCGATCAGCATACGCTCGCGACGGGTGTCCACGTCGATACCGCGAGGACCAACTAAGGTTGTCGCGGCGCCGACAATGATTCGGTCGCCCTGATTAGGATCGAAGGGATCGTTCGCGGGGCGGTTTGCGACGTCGGTAATGACGCGGATGCTTGGAGGCGTGTTGCCAGTGTGATAGAGGTTGCCGAGGGTGTCTAAAGTGACGTTCTGATTGTTCCCAGGAGCGACGGTGTTCTGCAGCTCGGTTGTGAATGGCGCGCCGTTGAAAGCGGTGTAGGCTTCGACGGTTCCGCTGCCGTTGTTCTGACCGATATAGAGGCGAACTCGTGTTCCTGGAGTATCAAGGTCGGTGACTTCGGGAGGTTGACTGGTGCTTGAACCGGCGCCCAATGTGAAGGACCCAGTGACATCTTGTGAGCTAGGATTACTGAGGCTGGCGCGGAGGGTCACCATGCCGGCGTTTTCGTCAAGCTCGATGCGATTGCCATTGGCCACGTTGGGGTTTTGAACGTTGGCTCCGAGGAGGACGTCCAAGTCGGCGGTGGGGGTGGCTTCGTTGTCGTTGAGGCTGATTGTCAGGACAGGGTTGGCTCCGAGGCCTGCGTTTGTTGGGGTGCCAAGGCTGACAATAATGGTCTCGGTCAACTCAGAGATGTTGTCGTCGACAACGTTGAAGCTGACCGTGGCGCTGTTTTGCCCTGGGGGAATGCTGGTGGCGGCGATCGTTGGGAACTGACCGCTGGCGAGGTCGTGATCGGCAGGGTTCATGGCGGTGCCGGTCACGCTGAAGGGGACGGTGATGGCCTTGCCGCTGCCGTTTGTGTTATCGAGGGAGACGGTCAGGGTCACAGAGCCGACGTCTTCTGAAATGCTCTGGGTGGCCATGGCGAAGGACACGTTTGCTGGATTGTCATTGTCAATGATGGTTCCAACACCTGTTCCGGCGGAGCTTGAAATGGTCACGAGGTTTGCGTTGCCAAGGACAACGGTGAAGCTCTCGGGATCTTCGTCCAAGGTGTCGTCGGTGATGGTCACCATGAAGCTTTTTGTTGTCTCGCCGGCGGCGAAGGAGAGCGTTCCGGTGTTTGAGCTAAAGTCTGTGCCTGAGAGCGCGGTGCCTGGGGCGGTGCTTGCGTCAACACTGACAGAGCTGCTTCGTCCGTGAGGAGTATTGAGGGAGACGGTGAAGGTGGCGGTGCCGCTGCCTTCGTCGATGTTAGTCAGACTGTCAACGGAGGCAATGGCGAGATCGTCATCGTCATTGATATTGATTGTCTGGCTGCTTGGTGTTCCGAGTGTCGCGCCAGTGCTGGGTGTTCCGAGGGTGACAGTGATTGTCTCAATGTCGTCTTCGTCGAGAAGGTCTCCGGTTGTTTGGAAGGACACTGTGGCGGTGCTTTGTCCTGCGGGGAAGACAAAGTTCCCTGAGACGAGGTTGTGATCGGTGCTTGAGCTGGCGCTGCCTCCAATGGTGAAGGGCACGGTGATGCTTTGGGCGCTTGGGTTACTCAAGACCGCGGCGATGCTGCCGCTGGCGCCTTCTGTAAGAGACAGGATATTTGCGCTGCTGAGTGAGACGGTTGGGTTTGGATCGTCATCGGTGATCGTGACGGTGTGATTGGCGCTTCCGCCGAGGATCGCGCCGCTTCCTTGAACGTTGCTGAGCAAGAGTTGAATGGTCTCGTCACCCTCGGCGAGGGCGTCTTGCTGAACTCCGATTCCAACAGTGACAAGGGTGCCGCTTGTTGTTCCCACAGGGAATGAGATGGGGATGGTGTTGATTTGCAGGTAATCGGTGCCGTTTGTGGCGCTGCCACCGACGACTGTGACGTCAGCAGTGACGGGACTAGAGAGGGTGCTGGGGGTGTCGAGGCGGATCTGTACGAGGAAGTTTTGAGTCGCTTCGTCGTTGGTCGCGCTGCTGAGCTGATTGAAGGAGACGGTTGGCACGGGCACGTTGGCGTCGACGCGGACGCTCAAGGCCTGGCTGGCTGTTTGAGGAGTCGGGGTTGAAGAGTCCGTCGCGGTGATCGTGACGAGCACAATTCCAGGGATGCTTGGGGTGCCGCTGATCACGCCGGCAGGGCTCAGGCTCAAGCCTGTGGGCAAGGTTCCTGTCGCTGTGAAAGTAATGGCTCCGTTGCCACCAATCGTTTGAATCTGTTGTGAGTAAACTTGATTGACGACAGCGGTGGGAAGCGTTGTGGTTGTGATGGTCAAGGCGGAAGCGGCGACGGTAAAGCTTGATGTGAAAGGAGTGACCATGCTGTTACCGGCGAGGTCTAAGACGTTGGTGCCGACGGTTAAGGCGTAGCTTTGTCCGGCGCTGAGTGGCGCGTCTGGGATCAGGACCAAGGAGCTGGTTTGAGAGAAGAAGCGCTTCGTCACTGAGACGAGGTTGGTTCCAAGGCGAAGCTGTGTGTTTGCAATGACACTGGCCGGGTCGACGGCTTCGCTAAAGTTCACGGTGATCCGGCTTGAGCCTTGCGCGAGGTTGCTTCCAGCGACAGGGTCGACAGCGAGGACCGTGGGGGCGCCTGAGTCGGCGACGTTCGCTGCGTTGGTTGTGAATGACTGGCTAAAGGCGGTTGATAAGAGGTTGCCGAAGGCATCTAGGAGCGAACCGGAGAGGCCCACAGTGATGGTGGTTGAGTTGGGCAGGGGGACGGTTGGGGCCAGAATCACGGTGTTTGTGGCGAGGTTGTAGCCAATCGAGAAGCTGACCGCGTCGGTGCCGTTCATCAGGGTCACGTTGCCAGAGCTGAGCAGTGAACCGAGATCGAGGGGGCGGTCAAAGCTTAGCGCAATGACTTGATTGATATCGGCGCCGGTGTTCGCTGGTGGAACAGCGGTGACATTCGTGGCAAAACCGATGCCGCCCTGGGCGAGGAGGCCGGTTGTGAAGGTGAAGTTGTCACTTGTTTGGAGTGGGTTTCCAGCGAGGTCTTGGACGTTTGTCGTTGTATTAATAGTGATAGTGCTATTTGTCGGCAAGATCGTTGTTGGAGTGAAGACGATGGATTGGCTCGCTGAATTGTATGAAATGGCGCCTGGGATTGTTCCTGTGCTGTTGCGAACGGTGACATTGCTACTTGTGACGGTGCTCGGATCGAGCTCTTCGTTGACTCGGATAAAGATCTTCGAGTTCGAGAAGGCGTTGGTGCTGCCAGGCAGTGGGAAGTGCTCGATGACTTTTGGCCCAACATTATCAAGGCCAGGAACGTTGTTGCGCGAGATGTTTCCGTCAGAGGCGGCCAGGGTGGCGAGAGTGGCATCTTGGATGCTGAGTCCCCGAACGTTGGCGTTGGAAGCAACATAAGCTGCGGTTGCGCGGGCCAAGCGTGTGATCACTGAGTCATCCACGAGGGTGCTTGTATTGTTTGGGGAACGACCATCGAGGCGACCGTCGGCAATGTCGGCTTTGAGGGCGTTGAAGAGCTGGTCGGGGGTGAGTCCCAAATCGAGAGCAAGGCGGGAGAAACCAGCGAGGGCAACGGTGAAGTCTCCCGTCTCAACAGGTAGGTTCGATCCTCCAGCCGCGTCGTTCGGGTTGCTAAGGGGCGTGCTTAGAACATCGAAGGCGTTGTTGTAAAGGCTGTTAATGCTTGCGTTTGCGGCGAGCACGTTGGCCTGAGTTAACCCTCCCGTTCCTAACTGCGCTTGCTCCGCGGCAAGCGTTGAAAGGATGGTCACGCTTGCGGTGGTCGGTGTCGGGAATGACGCGTTCGCAGGGGGCGTCGAATTATCGATGACCGCCTTAAACACAGCTCCCAGGGTGACCGTACTTTGCCGCGCTTCGTCGGTGTAAGTTCCCCCTGTCGCTTCCAAGAGAACGACTCCAGAGTATCCACCACTCGAAGAGTTGTTATTGAAAACGATCTGGAAGCTGCCGTTTGCGTCCGTCGCGGATTGGCCCAGAGTCTGAGCCTTATTCCCCGAACTGTCGACTGCAAAAGCAACAACCGTCACCCCTTGTGCTGGCCCCGCCTGAACTGTTCCCTGAACCCGTACTGGGTCCGAAGGGATGCCATTATTCCGACCACGACCGGAGCTATCCGAGTCGCAGGCTGTCAGGCTAGTTAGGAGTAGGGCGAGACCGGTTATCAAAATGCGCGTACGCACGCGCGACATGGAAGTCACGACCATGTTGTCACCTTTATTAGGGGGGATCGGGAGATGTGGAGGCAGCGCCGAAATGTCTTGATTACTCATATCCGTTCACACGCCCGCCCAGGAGTGTGTTAATGAAACTATGGCATTCCGCCCAAATCGGTTGAATACACCGAAATCTTTTCAAAAACTGCATTTCCGTTTTCGAAATGGCAAGTTTATGTGAAAGAGGAGTCGCATTACAAGAGATATATCGATGACTTACATTTTTAGGTGCCGTATTTGAAAGAACCAGGGCCTGAACAGAGCGAATCTCACCTCGTCGATATCGAGGTGGCCCCATGAACTTTTGGATCCTTTGTGGTGCCCCAAGTCCAACAAAGCTCATCATCCGGTGATGGAAAAATTATCTTTGATGCTCGATTGGGGCCTTAAAAATGATGAGCTTTAGGAACTTTGTTCTGCTTTTGACTCAGGCTTATCATTATTAATGTTGGACTCTGCTGGGCTAGTACTCGACTCTGCTGCAGCCTTACCCTCATCCATTGCGGGGCTCTCTCCATCCTTCATCGCGCAGCACGCATCCTCCTCTTCCTTGGAACGATCCGGCTTCTTGATGAAGCTTAAGTAAGCTATGTAGAGCAAAATACACAAGGCGACGAGACCGAGAATATGGGGAATGTACTTCTTAGCGGACGTTTTGCAAAACTCAATCCAGTCCTCCGCGTGGTCCCCAGGAAGCTGGCCTCCAAACCAATAGCCTGAGAGGGTCAAGAAGGTCACCCAGATCCCTGCTCCAAGAGTGGTACACAAGCTGAAGGTGGTATGGGAGAGTCGGGACAGACCTGCGGGCAAAGAGATCAGTTGGCGGATGCCGGGAATGAGTCGGCAGATAAAGGTGCCAAAAGCTCCATGTCGCTCAAAGAAGGCAAAGGCCTTCTCAAGCTTCTTTGGTGGGAGGAAGAAGAAGCGCCCGTATTTCTCAAGGAAAGGCTTCCCCAAGAGAAGAGCTAAGTAGTAGTTGAAGTAGGCGCCCGCCAAACTCCCCGCAGTCCCCGAGAGGATGGCGGGGATGAGGCTCATCTTGCCCTTGGCGACCAAGATTCCCGCTGGGACCATGACAAGCTCACTGGGAAATGGGACCAGCGAGCTCTCTATAAACATCAGGATGAAGATGCCAATCAGCCCCCATTGCTCGAAGAGCTCAACGAGGTAGAGGGCGTATTCTTGGATCAATTCCGACACAGAGCATCACTCTTTCCAATAGCGATCCATGAACAAACCCACGCGCTCGCGGGCTTCTGGAGTGATGGCTTCGGGCGCCGTCATGACAGCGTGTCGCAAAGCATCCTTCACAGGGCCTTGGCGCTCTTTGCTTGGATCGTGGTTTTTGATGAGGGCCTTAAGGATGTCTCGGGCGTTTGAGACGTTCGTCTTGAGCGTCGCGATGACATTTTCGACGCTGACGTCCTCTTCACCTTCATGCCAGCAATCATAATCGGTGGCTAAGGCCATAGTGGCGTAGCTGATTTCCGCTTCGCGGGCGAGTCGGGCTTCGGGGAGGTTGGTCATCCCGATCACGGAGACACCCCATGAACGAAAGACGTGAGACTCGGCCCGAGTTGAGAATTGAGGACCCTCGATGCATACGTAGGCGCCCCCTACGTGAGTTTTTACATCGACGGAGGCGGCCGCGGCGATGAGCTCTTTTTGGAACTCAAGGCAGATCGGCTCACCAAAAGACACGTGGCCGACGATGCCGCCCTCGAAAAAGGTGCGCGCCCGGTTCAGCGTACGATCGAAGAATTGATCTGGGAACACAATGTGCCCGGGCTCAATCTCTTCTTTCATGCTTCCGACCGCTGAGACTGATGCGATCTTCGTGACGCCGAGCTTCTTGAGCGCATAAATATTGGCTCGGTAAGGAACCTCTGAGGGAGAGAGGCGGTGGCCGATTCCATGTCTTGGGAGGAAGATGACTTCTTCTCCTTCGAACTCGGCGATCACGGGAGGAGCGGAGGGTTTGCCAAAGGGCGTGTCCATATCGACGCGCTTGATAATCTTTAAACCTTCAAGCTCATAGAGGCCTGATCCGCCGATAACACCAATCTTTTCCATAAGTCTCTTCTCTTAAGTTACTTGGGCTAGGTTGCGGAGAGTCATCTCCGGTATGAAGTAAGGGAGGCCGCCCGAGCGAGAGTCTCGCGTTCGTACGACCTTATCTTTGAGTGTTTCGCCTGGCATTGTGGGACGCTGATCCAGGCTCTTGAACGTTCGTTGTTGGTTCACCTTGACTTTCAAACCCTTGGGGGCCACACGGCTAGAAAAGTCGGCGGCGAGGAAAGTGTCTTTCGATTTACTTTTGCTTGGGAATCTCAAAACGCTTCACGGTCATGGGGACTTTATTGTCGGGTTGGACCTTATCAGCGAGCTTCTTCGGCACCGAATAACTGTGACTGTAGTAGAACTTCGTCGGCTTATCGAGCATGACACGGGCGATGATCACCACGACGAGCACGTAAACACTTAGGAACAAGAAGCCAAGCGTTTTGCGATCGAGGCGCTCGGCCACGACGTCATCAGCTTCATAGTCTAAGGCTGCGCCGACGCGCTCGAAGTCAAATTCCATAACGGCGTTACAGAACTGACAGAACTTCAATGTTGGGTTGGTGTCTTCACCACAATTGGGACAGAGCATCTCTAAATTTCCTCGTCCGTTCTCAATCTAGTGATTGAACAATGATTTCAAGTTCCGCAGAGTCAGGGTGGCCTTCTTCGATGGCTTTTGTCAGCCACTTCTTGGCGCCGAGCTTGCTGCGGAATGTTAGGTGAACGATGCCTAAAGATCGGCAGGATTCAGCCTTATCAACGCCGAGATCAAGAGATTTCTTGAGGCCGTTGAGGGCTTCGTCCTTCTTTCGGACAAAGGTGGCGTGCCAGGCGCCGTTCATGTAGAGCTGCCAGATGAATTTTTTATCCTTCATCTCCAAGGCGACAGCCTGCTTTGCTGCCGCGTTAAAGAAGGCCGCCGCTTTACCGTGGTACTCTTGGATCTTGGCTTTGTTCTTCTCACCCTCAATCAATTTTTGGAAGGTCAATCCTTGATTGCGGTTATAGGTCACGTCGTTGCGATCGGCGCGGAGCGAAAGGTCAAAGGACTTTGAAGCCGCCAGATAGTCTTTGATGCGAAACAGTGCAATACCGATGGCATTGTTCAACTGACCTAACTGAGCCCGATTCAAGCCATAGCGGTTGCTGCGCACTCTGTTGTCGACCCGGACATAGTTTTGGGCGCGAATTTCGAGGCACATGGCAATGCGCTTTCGCGTCTCCGCTTCGTCTGTCTTCGCGACGAGGAAAGACTGCATGGCTCGGCAGAGTACATCGCTTGCTTCTGGCCAATCGGCCCGGAATTGAAGGGCTTGGCGGAAGGACATGAGGCAATCTGTCGAGTTGGCGAGCAGCTCAGCCATACCCTTGTTCCAGTAGAACGACTCCAAAACATCGCGAGCGGGGAAGCCTTCGCCAATATCCTTAAGCTGGCTCTCCAAGCTCTTATATATCTTGAGCCCTTGGCTATTGCGGCCCTTAATCAGGGCGATCGCTCCCTTGAGAACCTCCGCTTCGAAGGCGGCGCCGGCTGCGGTTGCTTTATCGAGGTAGGTGTTTGCGAGCTCCAAATGCTCTTTGCGTTTCGAGCGCTCCGCTTCAGCTCTATGAACCTTCACGGAGGCGGCCCCAAGCCATGGGTCTGGGTTTTCTTCACTCTTCTCGGCGGCTCTGAGAAAGAACTTCTCGGCCTTGTCGAGCTTGCCTTCGTGATAGGCGCTTGAAGCAATCAGGAGGTAGGGACCAGGATTGTCGGGGTCGTTTTCAGAGGCCTCAAGCAACATCGCTTCGGCTTCTTGCCGCTCGCCAACTCGTTGTCCCTTGGCTGCTCCCGACAGCGCAAAGAACTCTTCAACGCCATTGGCGACATTGTTTTGAGCGAGCTTACGGAGCACGGTGGTGGCGAGGAGACTGAGGGCGACAAGCGCGACAACAGCGGCTCCTCCCGCCTGTCCTAGAATCTTTGGGTTCTTCCAAACGCTCATTTACTTATTCCGCCAATTCTCAGTATTCACCTCAAGAATGCGCGTGATGCACTCGATTGGAATAGGTCCATGGTAACGACTGTCGTATCGGTTTGCGCCTTTGCCATTTCGATCATCGCAGAGCACGAAGACCGTTCTACTGGGAATGACAATGGGGGCGACAGCTGGTCGACAGGAGGGGCTCTTAAGATAAGGCTCGTCAAGGGCTTGACCGTTGACGATAACCTTGTTGTCTTTGACCTCGACCGTATTTCCGGCGACGGCCATGACCCGACCGACACAGAGCTTGCCATCGTCTGGGGCCCGAAATTGAACCGCTTCGCTGCGATCCCCTTTGAGCTGGTCAGCGCCATAGTAACTCACCATCTTGCTCGCGCTTGGTCCGAAGGTCGGCTTCATAAGAACCCGCTTCTCCGGCATGCTGTAGAGTTGTTTGTTGGTGAAAAACCAGAGCAAACCAAAGACGAAAATGAGAATAATGGTTGGCCCGATATAAAAATCAAACTTGTGCATAAAACCCTGGACCTCGCTCTATAGAGACTTCTTCCCAGCTTCCTAGAAGTTTCTAAAGATAACGCGATAGCATCGATTTTTCTACCGGTCCCAATAGATGGAAACGGCATGTCCTAAAACTTGTATACTCTCGAACCGATCTGGAAACTCCCCAAAACGATACCCTGACAATCATCCCAAATCTCTTCCGCGGTGAGTATTCCTAAGATTTCTTGCTTGTCACAGCCTAGGAGTGATTGCGCGATTATGACCCGAATCCTGGTGAGTCGATTCATCACCACGACTCTCATTTTAATGTCTCTATTTCTCATCCCCAGTACCTATGCCGACGATGACAAGACCGTCGATGAGAACACTCTGCGCGACACCGTCCTTTACGGAACGCCCGCAGAAGCGATCTACGCGACCTCACAACTGCTCAAAAGCAAAAAAGACAAAACCCTCGCGCTCATCCTCGCGAAGAAAGACCTCTCCAATAAACGGCGTCTGAGCGTCCTCTCCGCCCTCTCGATCCACGGCCGCGAACGCCCTGTGTCCGCCTGCCAGCTCGCCTCTCCTTTCCTCAACGCCACCGATGAAACCTTGCGCAAAGCCGCACGCAAAATCATCGTCGAGAACGAACCCCTCTCACCCCCGCGTAAATCCATCACCATCAAAGACACGAGCTACCAATTCCTCCAAGAGGTCCTTATCGCCCTCGTCAAAAACACGACCAAGAAACCTAAGCAATGGAAGCAAGCGGTCACCTATCTCGATATCCTCGAAGTGAAGCAAGACCCCGTGCTCGCCACCAGCGTCCTTATTGCTGTCCTCAAAGAATGCAGCCCCCTCTATAAAACCCGCGTTAAAGAATGCCTACAGACAGTCGCAGGGGTCGAAGATGTCAAGGATTGGGACGCTTGGTTTCAGCGCGAAAAACGCCGCAGCCGTGCCGCGTGGCTGATGCGACGTATTGCCAAGCTCAAAGAAAATCAGGAGGGCGAAAAGGAGAAGTTGGAAAAGGCCGCCGCTGAGGTCTTCCAAAAACTTGTCTTAGCCCTCTCTAAGAACGATCAAGGCCTGCTTACGGAACTTCAAGCAGCGATCCTCGAATCCCCGGTCGAAGCGGTTCGTCTCAAAGCTATACGCATGCTCGGCGAA
>JARGOJ010000095.1:0-231 GCA_029210225.1 Planctomycetota bacterium | reverse complement strand
CACCTTCCTTGAAAAGCTCTTCGACAACACCGACCTCTCAGCCTCAGCGCGCCTGGAGACCATTCGTGCCCTTGGAGAGACCAAGCGCAAAAAAGCCGTCGCTCCACTCGTGAAGCTCCTCGAAAAAAGCTCCAGAGAAGAGATGCTGCTTGCTTTGGAAGCCATCGCAGCGCTCAAACAACCGGAGAGCATTCCTCCCCTGGAAAAAGTCCTCGTCGCACAGCTCGCTCC
>JARGOJ010001180.1:626-2582 GCA_029210225.1 Planctomycetota bacterium | reverse complement strand
ATTCATAGTTATGGACTACATTGAAGGGAAGAGCCTCGATCAATTCATTAAGCAGGGCGAGCCTTGGCCCCTTGAGAGGGTCACGAAACTCTTGGAGCCCCTGGTGAACGCCTTAGATCATATGCACGGCAAGGGCATCATTCATAGAGACCTCAAGCCCGCCAATATCCTGATTCGCGACCATGACGGCGCCCCATTAATCACAGACTTTGGATTGGCTAAGGAGACAAATCTTGAAACGCTCACTCAAACGGGTGAGATCCTTGGAACTCCTAACTATATGGCGCCAGAGCAATTCTCGGGGCATGCCATCTCTCGGCAGACGGACGTATGGGCCCTAGCTGTGATTGTTTTCAATTTATTGAGCGGGGGAAGTAGTCCTTTCAAGGGAGAAACACTGGTTCAATTGGCCAACGCTATCCTAAGAAACCCCGGAGACTTCGATTCGATACCTCCCTCGTCCAGGCACTTGACCACGGTTTTAGAAAGGTCCTTGAGCAAATCCAGCCAGGAAAGATTCGAGACATGCCACGACTTCCTGGCCGCGCTCAATGCTTCAAAAGCACCGACTCGAACATTTCCCCTAGCCCTCGTCCTTGCAACCGTCGTAACATTGGTCGCTTTCATCGGGTGCTTTCTCATAGCTAGCCACGCTGATAAAGATATGGAGAACGCAAACACTGAGGGCCTACAACGAAGGAGGCTGGAAATAAAAGCGGCGATAGAAATCGCGCAAAACAAGTTCCCAGAGCACTACTTCCAACACATTTGCGCCGAGTTTCCCCAGCCGACAACTCTCTCGAAAGCGACGCTCAAAGAGTGCGCGAATTTATCGGCTCTTCGAGATAGGGTCCAGCAATTCGAAGAGCAAATCAAAAGCGCGAAATTCACTTCTAAGAAATTAAAAAAGCAGCTCGCTCGTTGGAGAGAGCTCTCAGAGTCCTATCTTGTCTTCGAAAAGAACTCAGAAGACGAAAAGGCTCACAATGTTAGCGCTGAGCTTGAACTTGGGAAGTTTGTGCGAGCTTACTTCATATTTAAAGAGAACCCAGAGCAATCAGCCGAGATTCTCGAGTTTGCCCCTGAGAACCAAAAATGGCGCCCAGCGTGGTTTCTCATTCGCGCCATGTGTGCCAAAAAAGCCAAGAAAAATGCCCGCACCCTTATGTATCTCCGCTTGCTACAAAAAGAAAATCCGAAGTTGTTTAGTATCCGTCTTCTCAAAGAGCTGTGGCGAAGTGAAATCCTCGTTATTCAGGGGCGGGGAAAACTAAAGCCTCGGGAGCGATTCAAAGACATTTTTTATCACTGGCGGCTAAAGAAACTCGATCCCGACTTCAAGATTCCAGAGGCCTACCGGGAGGCCTTTAGCCCAGAAGGTCAGCTCAACTTACAATACTTGAACAAGAAGATCTCGAATTTGATAGCAAGGAGTCCTCAACAGATCTTTGATATCACCATTGACGCTGCTGATCATGGTATTTATTTAGATATCCTCGACGATAACCAAAGCCGCCAAATGCTTCATTCACAAGGGATCGCGGAACAAAACTTTAGAGGCCGCCCACAACACGGTCCGTCAATTTTTTGGAGAGCCTACGTCCAACGGCCCTATTCCATATTGAACGGACAAAGCGTCTCCTTGGCAAAAATATTAAAGGACATAGAATCCGCCCTTAAGCACAAGCTACCAAGCTTCCAACGCGCTCAGCTACTTGGTCAGAGAGCTCAAATCTTGTCGGAGCATCGGAGGAACAACACTCACAAATATGACATTGATGTATTCAAGAAGAATTGCCTTGACGACATTGAAGAAGCTCTAAAACTCTCTCACCCTCGCCCGCATCTCTTGATCATGCAAAAGTTCAAAGTCTTAGTTCAATTCTACGAAGTGAAAAAATCTGTCAAAGAAAAGAAAATCGAACTCTTCGATCTTCTAGATCAGTATTTAGCGAG
>JARGOJ010001180.1:0-616 GCA_029210225.1 Planctomycetota bacterium | reverse complement strand
AAAAACTCTTCAAGTTAACCACAGAAAACGAAGGACGTGACCTCGCCATAGGACGCCCTCTCGGCGTCCCCTTTGGGCGCTTTAATGACAACGACCTGAAAGTCTATGAGGGAGAAGTGGCTCTGGAGAAGGCAACCTTCTACATGAAACTCAAAGACTGGCACCTAGCTGAGAGATATAGCTTAGAAGCATTTGAGAAGCTCAAAGATAAATCGAGCGCCAACACACGCCTAGACATCTTGAAAGAACTAAATAGTGTCAAAGAAATTGAGGAGCTTCAAAAGGAGATCATCCACATTTCAAAAATTGACCCAGAGAAACGACTCAGCTTCAAAAATTTAATTCAAGAGATAAAAGACCTCCTTCACGTCTTGGAGCAAAAGTGATGCTCCCACCGAATATTGGAGAATACATTGTCCTGAGCACCATCGGACAGGGTGGAATGGGGGCCGTCTACAAAGTTGAAAAAGACAATGTGATCTACGCCCTCAAAACGATTCATCCAGAGCACCTTGATAAGCAAACGCTCGCCCGTTTCGAGAGAGAAGCCGTCTCCGCCGCCGCCGTCGATAAGCACCCAAACATCGTGAGCATTCACAAACTAGAATTGAATAGT
>JARGOJ010001179.1 GCA_029210225.1 Planctomycetota bacterium | reverse complement strand
AGCGATTGGCAACGTCTCTCTGCAAAAGATTACCAATGAGCTGCTCGATTCGATCATTGAACGTGGCTTCTTGCACTACAGCACTCTTCGCGATACTTTCTCCCGCAATGACTATAAGATTCGAGATGTGCGCCTCTCGCGATTCTTTTATGGCGACGCCGTCATTCGGCTCAATCATAAGCTCAAATTGGCGCTGCCGGATTTATACAAGGCTGGGGAAGTCTATCACCGAGTCTTCCATCGGTTGAGCGATTTGTTTTCAGGGACCCGCCTTGGAGAGTTCCTCACCTGGTATTTCCTCCTCCCCGTCGGCATCGCAATTGGCACGCTCTATACCCTCGAGTTCACCGTCGCAAAAATTGCCCATGTGATCACCCCCGATTATAAAACCTTTCTTGATTTCACTTCGACGATGAGCGTCTTTCTCGTCAGCGTCTTCCTTGCATTTTTACTGCACTCAAAGGCGCTGCGGCGTCATTTAGTGAAATTGCTGTCCTATTTTTTCAATGGAATTCAATTCGTATTTTATAAAGGGCCTAAGTATTTCTACGACTCGCCATTTGTTCAAAAAATATTGCGCCATAAGCACGCCCGAAACTTCATTGACTATGTCCTTCGTCCGACTCGGGCCACAGCGCTCCAATGGCTTGGGTGGTGGTTTGCACAAAGCCCGCAGGCCTATTCTCTACCGCTCCACATCGCCTTCTTTGTCCTCTTCGCCATGTTGCTTAACACGTCTCGCTGGAAAACCATACAAGAGGCCACTGGAGGTTGGTTCCGTAAAGGCTGGAAGAACCTCCATCATAAGTTGCTAAGTCTATTGAACTTCGTTCAATTCCTGGTCAAGACCCTCGGCGATTTTATTGAGATATTATTGTATGCCGTCGATGAACGACTGCGCTACAGAACCGGCGATACCAAGATCTCCATCGCCTTTAAATGCCTCAGTATGCCCTTCTGGCTTCCGACGCGTTATCTCGCGAGGATGTTCTATACGACTTGTGTCGACCCAAGGCTCAACCCAGCCAAGCTTGGTATTACAATTATGTCCGACAAGGTGCTCTCGCCCTTTACTTATGGATTGCTTGTCCCCTTAGAAGGTTGGTTCAACATCCTTCTAATCAAAGAAGTATCGGCGCCTCTGGCCCTCGTTGTCTCATTTCTGCCCGCTGCATTTTTGACCTTTGTTATTTGGGAATTGAAAGAGAATAGGAAGCTGTTCTTTCTCAATCGTCCCCCAGAGATCACTGCCGCTCCAATTACCAAGCAAGGGCAAACTCTCTCGGACATACTGAACCCTTCCAATTACGGAAACACCTTGCCAGCGATCTACGCAAAGCTCCGCAAATTCGAACGAGAAGCCCAATTGACCGGAGATTGGATTCACTCGCGGAGGCAAAGGGAGCTCCTTGAAGACATAAACTCTTCCCTCAGACAATTTCTCAAACGAGAATTTCTACCAGTTCTCAGTCATTGCGTTCACTGGAAAGACAAGCCGCTTCTCATCAGCGACATTCGTCTCGGACACAACAATATCTTCGTCAAATTCGACAAGGCTGATTCGAAGTTCACCATGACCCTGCTCTATGAATGGGCCTCAGGCTGGGTCCGCACGCAGGTGCTCGACCAGGAAGGCAGTGAAGATCTCAATGAAGATCAGCGGCACTCTTTCGAGTCGGCGCTGCTTGGTCTCTATAAGAAGAGCGGGGTTGACTTGGTCCACAGCCAGATCGAGAAATGCTTGGAGCAGTTCCCCGTCCCGGTGTCCCACCAGATCATTCAAAAAGGAGTGAAGGTTTGGCCCTCAGGAAAGATGGAAGAGGCTGTCCTGTATCGGCTTGAGGAAGGCGTTCCCAGTGATCCTGAGTTTTCTTATTCGTTGAACACACCGACCTGGAACCCGCCTAAAGACGTTCAATTCTATTTCCCCAATGTCGACTTAAACTGGCAACGCTGGACAGACCTCTGGGATCGGAAGAAGAACCTCCACACTCCAGATCTCACCGAAAACCTCAACCTGCCTCATCCCGTCCAAGCTGCGGCGAATGAAATTGAGTCAGAAGAAGGCAAAGCCGAAGTCTTGGAGCGGTCCTCAGCAGACATGGAGAAGCCTGGCGTGACTGAGAGCTCCGAAGAGATAGAGCGCTCCAAAGCAGACACGACTTTGGTAGCGGCGGAGAGCCTGAAAGCGATTGAGAGTCCCTCAAAGCCACAAAATGCCAACGGGGACAGCTCTGAGTCGAATTCTGGGGAAACGGACTTCAGCACTAATGAGGGGGGTGTGAAAGAAGAGAATGTGAAAGAAGAGAATGAGGACAGCTCAGTGATGTCGGCGGAGAAGGAGTAAATGGGAAAGGTCGAATTCGGATTCCGCGGGCTACCTACGTCGAGTCACGAACCTCTCAGATCAAACTGATATTGCACATGGGGAGATCTGAGACCCGCGGAATCCGAGTCCGGCACCAACTCAAAAATCGAGTGGTGAAAACTCCAAATGTTTCAGGAAGCATATTCCATGCCATTGCTCAATTTATCCTAGAAGCAAGGATCCACGTGCAGGGCAAGAACTCAACGCGGGGGATA
>JARGOJ010000094.1:12162-15155 GCA_029210225.1 Planctomycetota bacterium | reverse complement strand
TAAACAGCAATTTTAGATAAGGAATGTAAGGCTTCACCTTCGAACGCTGACTCATCCTGAGGCTCGCGTTCAATTTTCTATAGAACACGGACTGGCAAGTATAGAGATATAAAGACGCGACCTCGTCGACGCTCAAGGCCCCGGCCTTTTTAATTTTGACCAGTTTTTCACCAAAGGCCTTCGAACGCTTAATTGTCGGCGCCAAACTCTTGAAGAGCTTCACCACCGAGCTCAAAGCCTCCGTGAACTCAAGGACCGGAGCATCAAAAACCCCGGTGATCGGTGACAGCTCTTTCTTCCCCTCATCCTTGACGCTCTGCAAACGCTCTAAATAAACCTTGTGGAGCTCCATCGTCTTCGCAATGAAATCACCCATTTGATCGGCGTTGGCTAACTCCGCCGAATCTCCGTCATTCCAACCCTTCTCAGGCAACCAATCAATCTCGTTCATTTGAAGCGTCGTCAACATTTTATTGACGTCGGCGAAGTGATTGCCCTTACAGAACATATCCCCCTGAGCCGCTGGATTACAGTGCTCGATATGTTTCACAGGAACCGTATTGTATTTCTTCTCCAGGCGCTGAACCATTTTCTTCAGTGTCTTCGCGTGACTGCCCCACCAAAGAAAAACAACCCCCTTGTTCTCTGATCCAGCGCTCTGCTTGGCCTTGAGAATCTCCTCGACGATCTTCTCAACGACTGGGCGCCAGAAAGATGTGTGTTGGCTCGTCGACATCGCGCCATCGCCGCTCGCCGTCAGCGCGGCATTGAGCAACAAGACACCCTGAGTGAGAATCGCCTGGAACCACTCCGGTGGTGGGACAATCTCTTCCTTCGCCAAGAGCTTGCGAATATCACCCACTCTCGTCTTGTTATCAATCTCATATTTCCAAATGCACGCTGCCTTGATAATGCAACGCATGGAAACAACACGGCCAAACTTACTATCCTTCCACTCATTAAAAGTGTTGTCGAACATCGCGATGCCTGTCGCCGACTCGACCCGGGGATAAGGATTCTGACCAAAGACAACAACATTCCACTTCTCTGGAGGGTTTGGCTTGAGCGCTTGGAACATCAATTCGCGGACTGGGACCACCCCGGATCCTCGCTCGGGACCGACAAAGTCCTCGGCTGCGCCTTGAGCTTCAATCGTCTTCTTTAACAAAGACAACCACTCTTCTCCCCCGCCCTGAAACAACTCTGTCAGGCCAAGTGGATCCTTGCCATTCTTCTTAACCATCCGCGCTCCACCCCATCGTAAAACAAGTTAAGTGTTCGTCATTTGTTAGGATATTATTGTAGTATGACGACGCCCTCTTCGCCATGGTTTAAGCTCTGAAAAAGAAAGTTCAAACGCTCTCGATGGATTCAGCAGCTCGAAAACCGGTCGCGGCGCTCGCCCTCGGGGAGCTCACAAAGCGCGTCCCCGACTTCGCTCCGGGTACATGATGAAAAAGGCTACTCCCTCGTAGAATGTGATTGAGGTCCGAGGTCAGCTCTGGAGGTAAGTGAACGTTTGGCCCCGAGTGATAAACTCCGTCCCATTGATTGGAGCAAAACTCCAAGACATTCCCCAGCATGTCCAAGAGCCCAAACGCATTCCAAAAGCCCTCATGCTCACTGACTCTATGAGCTTTCTCCTCGCTATTCTCAAAGTGCCAACAATGCCGATCGTCCATGGCCTCCCCCCAATATCGCTTGGTCGTTGTCCCCGCACGGCAGGCATATTCCCATTCTTCCTCTGTTGGCAGGCGAAGGCCGTCACCGAGCCTTTCAAGCCAATCCTGAATGGAGTCCCAAGTCACATGGTCTATAGGATAGTCATCGCCTTCCTCAACCCGCTCATCCACTCCGCCAATCCGATCCCAATGAGACTGTAAAATCGGAGTTCGCCCCACTAAAAAAGGCCGTGCAAAGGTCACCTCACGCCATCGAGAATCGCCCTCGCGCAAGTATTCTCGCCCCAGGGGCCCCATGTGAAAGCTCCCCCCAGGGATGAGGTTTAATTCAATGCTAGACGCCTTATGACGCGCCGTCGCGATACGCTGCTCCTGTCCACCACAGCGATAAACAGTAGCCTTCTCGCCATTCTTTCTTAATAACTCGAAAGCGGGCCCGAGGCATCGAAAGGCCTCATCAATAGCGCCGTCCTGAAGGGCCGGGGAGCAGCGATTCCATAGGATTCGATCATTGAGAAGCTCCAGGTAAACCGAGGGCCCCTCCACCCTAGACCTGGCGACAATCAGGGCTTCGAAGCGATTCCAGTCCTTCGGATCAGCCCAACGTCGACGCTCTAGTTCATCAAGTGGCCGTTCCATAATCGCGCTCAGTAAATAAGGATTTCCTTAAAAGGCTCATCCTATTCTCCATTTGATAAGTACAATAATCGGACAGTTTCCGGAAAAGCACAAGAGATAGAAGGGTCTTTTGTCCATAGTGAATCAGAACGAAGAACAGGGTCGTTGGATATTATCGAAGGGCTGGCTCAGTCAAGAAATCATTGCTGAAGCGTGGCAAAGCTCTCACTCCTCAGGAGTCGACCTTTGCGAGGCGCTGCTGCGAAGAGGAGCCATAAGTAGTGAGCAAGCTGAGCTCGCACGCTCAGCTATAAACCCCTCCCCCAGCCAATCGAACACCACTGCAATCGCGCCTCCTCAGTACGAAGTGATCAAAGAGCTTGGCCGTGGTGGTATGGGAGTCGTGTTCTTAGCCCGCCACAAAATCAGCAGCGCATCCTGTGTCATCAAGCTCATGCTCGGTGACCATCCATCACTCGACTCTATTGCTCGCTTTGAAAGGGAAGCTCAAACCCTCGCTCAATTCAAACATCGGAGCATTGTCGGGATTAAAGAATATGGAAGCTGGAATGGCTTGCCTTTCTTTGTCATGGACCATATCGACGGCCAAGACCTCAAATCTTACATTGACGATCACATCTCTAGAACAGGTGAGGTCCCCGACTATGAATGGACCCGCGCTCTGTTTATTTC